>DTRI01000381.1 GCA_012966015.1 Flavobacteriales bacterium
GTTCCTTCCTTCGTATCTATGCTAAGCAATGTTTGACCAACCGACATCGTGGAGTTGTATTTGCTGGCCTCCAGATTGTACATTCTGGCAATTCCGTGCCATGCCCAGCGTATATGAAAATCTATGGTTTCTTCAGGCTTCATTTGTTAAAAATGATAACGATGCAAATATAAATAATATTATGCGTGCATACTAAAATAGAATTGAATAAACAGTTCCCAGAATCTAGAAGTATCAATACTTAAAGTGCAGATAAATGCATTATAGTACAAAAAACAGCCAAAAAGTGTAGTTAAAATGCATAAAAAGACAAAAACAAGTAAAGTTATATCGGGATGGGATATAAAATAATGAAGAAAACTAAGCTGAAATCCAATTCTGAATGCTGGAAATTGAATGTAGATCAACCATAAAGAGTAAAAGCCATACAAAAGCTATGCAGGGCACCCAAAAATAGATGTGTATTGTACTGTCTACTATCTATTTCGCCCGTAAGCTTCGTGGCTGGAGACCCAGTCGGATGAGGAGATAGCTGAGGCCAGGGAAATTTCACCTGCAAGCACTACACCCCCGACTATCTCTGCCAATTTCTTGACTTTTCCCTTGCCCTTGCATCCCATAATGTCAAGGCATTCGGCTTGGGTCGACAAATGGGTGCCGCCGCCATAAGTGGCTACTATCAATGAAGGGATGGTAATTGAGATATACAAGTCACCTTCCTTGGTCATTTCCGTATAAACTAATCCTGCAGATGATTCAGAAACATTGGCTACGTCCTGGCCGGTAGCAATGAACATAGCCGTAATAGCATTCGGTGAATGAGCGCCATTATTGTTGGCACCCGACATAAAGGAGCCGACATTAGAGATGCTGCTGTGATGGAATAAACTTTCCGGTTCAACGCGCATATGCTGCAATAAAATGTCCCGTTTAAGGGTAGCCTCGGCAACCACCCGCTTTCCCCTGGTACGCATTATATTAATTTGAGAAGCTTTCTTATCTGTTGCAAAATTAGACTCCAGGTAAAAATGCTGAATGCCTTTGTATTGATCAATTATCCAGCTACATGCGCGGAAGGTAGCTTTACCCACCATGTTCTGTCCGGCAGCGTCTCCGGTAAAGTAGTTGAATCTCAAAAATGCAAACTTGTTAGATAAAAAGGGATCTATATATTGAAGCTTGGCCACCGAAGAGGTTTGCTCCGCCTCCTTGGTGATCTTATCGAGATTATCATTGATCCAGTATATAAAATCACGTGCTTTTCTGGCATTCTCAAATTCAAAGACCGGCGCTCTTTGCATCGCGTCACCAACCACCGAACAAGTCGCGCCGCCACATAAGTTCAATACCTTAATACCCCGGTTGTAAGATGCTACCAGCGTACCTTCTGTAGTAGCCAACGGAACAAGAAAATCTCCTTTGGCATGTTCTCCGTCTATCTTTATAGGCCCGGCAAAACCAATTGGTATTTGGGCAACGCCTCCAAAGTTTTCGATATTTCCCTGTAAATCTTTGGGATCGAAGGAATACTTCCTAATGTGCTCTAACTTAGCTCCAGTCTCCTTCTCCACAAAATCCTGTCTCTCTTTGATGATATTAGCACCATAATCATCGTCATCTGACCGCGGTATGCGTATGATTTTAGCCTTGGAGTCAACAATCGAATCGTCAACTTTCAGCTTTAGCTTCCCAAAAGGTTTTGCCTCAAAAGCGATTTCTATTTCGTGTTTTCCAATTGGGAGCCGGTCTAAACCAGTCTGCACTTCCAGGGTTTTTCTCAGTGGGAAATCCACTGGACTACTGTTGGAAATTTCGCCAACTCCAACTTTTTTCCCATCCCGATATAACTTTACTTGTTTTTGTCTTTTTATGCATTTT
>DTRI01000382.1 GCA_012966015.1 Flavobacteriales bacterium
CTACCGGTTACCCGTGAGAGCACCTTCTCAGTAATTGTTTTACCCAAAACTATTCCTCCGTCAGGTTAAGACCAATAATACTAGCTAAGGTTTCTCCATTACGTAATCGTTCCTCTCGGGCCTCTTCTTTCGCGCGCTGATCTTGGGCCAAGGTACATAGTTCTAACCCGACTGATGCAGCTACAACGACGACGCCGTCACTATCACCGATTACATAATCGCCTGGCGATACGATTACGCCGCCTACTGAAATAGACAATCCTCGCCAACCCTCATGGCTTTTTAATGTGCCACGAGGCGCTATGCCAGCAGCGTAGACGGGAACTCCAGTTTTAATCATATCCTCAGTATCACGGACGCAGCCATTTGTTACACAACCAACAAGACCACGTATGCTGCAAGCCAAGGAGGACGTGCCGCCCCATACCGCCGCGCGATCCGTTCCACCAGCATCTATTATTAGCACTGATCCTGACGGAGCTTCATCAAGCGCTCTGATTACGGCAGTTGTGTCACTTGGAAATGTTTTAACCGTATAGGCGATGCCAGAAAAATGAACACCGGGTACTATCGGACGAATACTTGGCTCCATATCACCAACCTTACCCGCGGCCTCATAAATTGTAGCTGTGGGGTATTGGCCTAGTTTTTTGGCGACTTCATTAGGGGTCATGATCAATGTCTGCTCGGGGCCATAAAGGCGCTGATGCTATTAGCTTTTTCCAGGGTCAGAATAGCCACCGCTAGTTTGTTAGGCTCCTTTTCGTCCAGATAGGGTTGGCACCCGCCATTCATTTCTCGTTGTAAAGACAGCATTATAACCCCCTTGATTACTGAGAGATAAGGTGGTGACCTATCTAAAGTCTTGGTAGGGATATTGATTTCGTTTTTATAATTTTCGTAATAACTCATAACTTTCTTTTACATTATTTTTTTGAGTAGGGAAAAGATGCATAAGAATAATAAAAGTTAGCTCTGATGCTATTTTTTATTATTCTCTATTCAAAAGGAATAGTTTTTATGAATAAGTCGAATGGATACAGGATCGGTGTTGACGTTGGAGGTACATTTACTGATGTAATATTGATTCAAAACAATACTGGTAATGTATCGGTTACAAAGATCTTAAACAGGGACGATAAACGTGCCGATGCAGTTATCGAGGGAATTGATAGGTTGTTGTTGTTGAAGGGGATTGAGGCAGACCAAATAAATTGGATTGGTCATGGCACAACTATTTCCACCAATGCAGTAATTGAAAGGAAAGGTGCAAAAACGGCATTAATTACAAATAAGAATTTTCGAGATATTTTGGAAATTGGAAGATTTTCGCGGCCACCGGAGCTGATCTACCGCACGCATGTTAACAAGCCATCACCGCTAGTGCCACGATACTTGAGGCTAGGTGTTAGTTGTCGGATTAACCGTGATGGAAATGTTTCATCGTCAGTTGACGATGGAGAATTACAGAATGCAATATCTTTAATAAAAGCAGAAAATGTTGAAAGTGTAGCTGTCTGTTTCCTTTTTTCTTTTCTCAATCCTACTCATGAAAACCAAGTAAGGATTGAGCTAAAAAATGTTTTGCCTCATTTGGAAATTGTTCTTTCAAGTGAGATAAATCGTGAATTTCGTGAATATCCTCGCACCAGCACTACCGTTTTTGCAGCTTATGTTGCTCCGGTTTTGCGGCGATATATATCTGGTTTACGCGATAAATTGAAGAACAATGGAATAAATTGTCCATTATACATTTTTCAATCAAATGGTGGCGTAGCTGAACCAGATATCGTCATGCGTAATCCTGCACTGACACTACTTTCTGGTCCCGCTGGGGCAGTGATGGGTGCCACACAGATTTGTGAGCAGGCGG
>DTRI01000383.1 GCA_012966015.1 Flavobacteriales bacterium
TAAAATCAGAAGAAGCTGCCGAGGAGCCAGCAGCCGATGAAGCTGCTGAAGACACAAAGGGAGAAGCTGCTGAGGAAACAGCTGATGTAAAATCAGAAGAAACTGCTGAGGAGCCTGCAGCCGATGAAGCTGCTGAAGACACAAAGGGAGAAGCTGCTGAGGAAGCACCTGCTGAAGAGGAATCTAAGGATGATTCTGATGCTGATGCGGTGGACGATAAAAAAGAAGGCGGCTCCGATTCAAGCTCAGAAGAAGCTGAGCCAGAGAAGGAAGCTTAAAGCCCAGCCGTCTGTCTATACGCTTTCGGATATAGCTCGAGATCATTTTATTACTTTTACCCGAACCACATTCGGTTGATTATCGAGTTCGATAAATTCATATCACTATTAAGGGATGAGCTAAAAAATCCCCTGCCCGGCAATAAGGCCCAATTCAAAATGGCGCCTTATGAGCGCATTCTTAAAGCAGCAACTATCAAGCTCAATCCGAACCCTAAGTTGAGCGCTGTATTGATCTTGTTCTACCCCGTTGGCAACAACATTTGCACGATGTTAATACTGAGAAATACTTACAAAGGTGTTCACAGTGCCCAAATAGGCTTTCCAGGAGGCAAAATGGAAGCAGGAGATGCAGATTTAGAAGCGACTGCATTGAGGGAAGCTCACGAGGAAGTGGGGGTCAATCCCAATCAGGTGGAAATTATAGGAAAATTGTCGGACTTGTATATACCACCAAGTGGATACCTTGTGCAACCTTATATAGGATACACAAACGATAAACCCAATTTTATCAGGGACGAGAATGAGGTGGAACAGTTGATAGAAGTTTCAGCAGACACTATTATGGATGAGTCCATTGTCGGCAAAAAGAAAATTCAGCTTGGTGGGTCAAAATTAAAGATCAAATATCCATTCTTTGATGTCAACGGCCATACCGTTTGGGGCGCTACTGCAATGATGATCAGTGAACTAAAAGCGGTCATCAAGAATTCTCAATGACTTGGACATCAAAGGCTCCGTGAAAACAACAAAAGCCGTCCTGTTGGACAGCTTTTGTTTTGGGTGGAAGATGGGACTTGAACCCACGACCCCCTGGACCACAACCAGGTGCTCTAACCAACTGAGCTACAACCACCGTGTAAATTAAGAAGCGGCAAAAATAGTTAAATATTGTCTGGTTAATAAGACTAAGGGCTCGTATTTTTCGTTACATGCTGTGCATGAATCGCATTGTACTAACTTTGCCTGATAATACTAGTTAAAATGGAGCATGAGCGAAGAAGAACAAGATATTAGCCTTTCAATTAAAGGAATGACCTGCACAAATTGTGCTCAGTTAATTGTTGGCGCTATAGAACAAACTGGCGCGACTGATGTGGACGTAAATTTTATAACTGCAGAAGCTCATATCACGCTTCCCAGCGGGAAAGTGATAGAAGATGTTGTTAAGGCTGTTGCCAAAGCAGGTTATAAGGCCTTTCCATTGACAGACGATCTAACGGATTTGGAGGATCAGACTCGCTCTCACGCTTCCAGCATAGAAAAGCGATTTTATTTTTCCCTGCTATTTACCACTCCGCTCTTTTCACACATGTTTTTACCCTTTATCGAAATATTGCAAAACCCGATAGTACAACTTCTGCTATGCTTACCCGTATTCACAATGGGATTACAATACTTTGGGAAGAGCGCATTTCATTCTTTAAAGGCCGGAATTCCCAATATGGATGTTCTCATTACTATGGGATTCTCGGCCGCATTCTTTTATAGCCTGGCAGGAACTATCATGTTTTGGGGAACACCTGAGCTACACAACTATCTGTTCTATGAAACAGCCGCTACCATAATCACCCTGGTAATGCTTGGCAATGTAATAGAACATAGATCTGTGGATCAGACCACTACCGCCATTGCAGAGCTAAGCAAAATTCAACCTCTCACGGCCATGCGCGTGCTGAATAACGGAAATGAAGAGAATGTAGAAGAAATTAGCTATGATCAAATAGCCGAGGGTGATATATTGCTGGTAAATCAAGGAGAAAAAATACCGGCAGATGGAAAAATTCAATGGGGTGAATCATTGATAGATGAATCTATGGTTTCTGGTGAAAGTGTTCCTGTATCGAAACAAAAAGCTGACTTCGTAATTGGAGGCACACTGGTAATTGAGGGCAGCATCAAGATAGAAGCAACCGGGTTAGGAGCGGACAGCGTACTTTCCAAAATCATAGACCTGGTTAAAAAAGCCCAGCAGAACAAACCAGATATTCAACGGCTCGGTGATAGCATCAGCAACATATTTGTTCCCGTAGTGATCCTTATATCAATGGGTACGTTCTTGGTTTCGTACTTCGGTTTTGGAATTGACGCTCAAAAGGCAATAATGAGCAGCATTGCGGTATTGGTAATTTCCTGCCCTTGTGCAATGGGGCTCGCAACACCCACGGCAGTTATGGCTGGAATTGGCCGAGCCGCGAAAAAGGGCATTCTAATTAAAGGCGGTGCAGCCCTGGAAGAATTCGCCAAGGTGAAAACTATCGTCTTCGACAAAACAGGAACGCTAACAACGGGCAAATTTAATGTTTCGGCAATCCAGCGTTTTGAGGGAGCTACTGAAAAAGAGCTCATAGACATTATATACAGTCTTGAATTATATTCAGCACATCCAATTGCGAAGTCATTGGTCAATAAATTTCGCGACAGGGCGGAAGCGCTAGAATTAATAAATGTGGAAGAGCAAAAGGGATTGAGCATTACAGGAACGGATCAAAATAGTAATGTGTACATCCTGGGCTCATATAGGGTGGCCAAAGAGCTTACATCTGATGATACCCAATCATTATACCTTTTAAAGAACAATAAGCTAATTGCACAATTTGACATCTTTGATGAAATAAAGGTCAATGCTGAGGCACTGGTAAAATCACTTGTGAAACAGGACATTGAACCTATTTTACTCAGCGGCGACACCAATAAAAAGAGTGAAGAGGTAGGCAATAAAATTGGCATACATAAAATTATCGGGGAACAAACACCCTCTGATAAATTGGAGACAATCAAAGAGCTGAATGAGAAATCAATGACTGCAATGGTCGGCGATGGAATTAATGATGCTCCGGCACTTTCAACTGCTTCGGTGGGTGTATCACTGGGAAGTGCTTCACAGGTTGCCATTCAATCGGCGCAAATAATATTACTTAGAGGAAATGATCTATCAAGTGTTAATGAGGCGCTACAAATAAGTAAGCACACTTATCTTACCATCAAGCAAAATCTGTTCTGGGCATTGGCCTATAACGTGGTGGCCATTCCCATTGCCGCCATGGGGTTTTTGAATCCAATGGTTGGTGCACTGGCCATGGCCTTTTCAGATGTAATAGTGATCGGTAACTCGATCCGGTTAAAATCTAAAAGGATAAACCTAAGCTGAGCAATCAATGAAATACGCTGTCTTCGTTTCATCCGGATTAGGCGATGCTGTATTGATGGTTCCCCTTGTCAAGAAATTAAAAGAAGATGGAAAGGTAACCGGGTTCTTTGATTCCACCTTTCAGTGCCAGGAGCTTTTTAATAACAATGATCTCTTTGATGAGATCATTTTATTGAAAAAAAACGCTGACTACGTTAGAACATTGATAAAATACAAAAACACATTTGATGTTTCTTTTCTCAATTACTTCTCTGCCACCCGAAAAAACTTACTTCTGGCAGGTGGCTTGTCAACAGAGACAAGAACAAATAGGCTACCCAATATATTGCCGGGATTGAAGAGATCCAGTATCAACTTTATTGCACCGAAAAAGGGTATTCATGATGCCGCACAAAATTTAAGGCTCCTCTATTCTTCTGATGAACAATTTAGTTTAAACGAACGGGATTTTGCCATTAGCTATACGCAAGAGGGAATGCTAAATGAGGGCTTAAAAATTCCTGATGCACCTTATCTATCTGTTCAAATTTCCTCAGCGAACAACACTCAAAAACATAAAAACTGGCCCATCAGCTATTGGAACAAGTTGTTGGAACTGATCAGTGAGCAGTATGAACGGTTTCACTTTGTGCTTATAGGAGATGCAAACGAGACTTCTCTTGCGGATCAATTAGTGGAGAGTGGAATCAAACGCGTGCATTCTTCAGTAGGGCGTACTTCAATTTCAGAGCTGACCAGTATAATTAGAGAGAGTACCCTTTTTATTGGATTGGACGGGGGCCCCATGCACATAGCAGTTTCTCAGGGAACGCCAACTTTTACGATTTGGGGAGCATCTGACTATAACTTGTATGGTTATCAAAACATAAATAAGGAAAACAACAAAATCGCTTATAAAGAAATTTCTTGTCATCCCTGTAATTCGTGGATAGCTCCTAACACCTCGCGCGTGATGGACCCACAAGAGTGTCCGGATTTTGCATGTATAAGATCGCTGAAACCCGAAGAGGTGTTTTCACAGCTCACGCCATTTGCCAATCGAATACTAAATTCAAAATAGGATGTGCGGAATATCCGGAATAGTGAAATTTTCCCGGCAGGAGTTTGACATGGCGAGCTCCCTTAAGCTGATAAACGAGGCGCAACGCCATCGGGGCCCAGACGATGAGGGGTATTTATTCATTAACAACGATTCGACCGAGCTGGCCGGTGGAAAAGATTCGCCAGAATCCGTGTTGAACGGAAATATTGAGTATCTGCCAGGCAAGTTAATTGAAGACGTGTCTGGAGAGTTTTCTATTGGTCTTGGACACAGAAGATTGTCTATTCTGGATCTGAGCAGCGCAGGACATCAGCCCATGTGTTCCGACCCCGACACCTGGATTGTATTTAATGGGGAAGTCTATAATTACCTGGAGATAAGGGAAGAATTGAAAGAGAAGGGCCAAACATTCACGACTTCCACAGATACAGAAGTGATTTTGAAGAGCTACCACGCATGGGGAACCGATTGCGTAGATCATTTTAACGGTATGTGGTCCTTTGTGATCTACGACAAGAAAAAAAATATGATTTGGGGTTCGAGAGATATTACAGGAGTCAAGCCACTCTACTATTGCAGCAATGAAGACTTCTTTGCTTTCGCTTCTGAACAAAAGGCATTGCTAAAAGCACCTTTCATAGAAAAGGAGATCAATCCGTCTGCAGTATTTGATCTGTTTGCCTTTAATCAAATAGAATCAGAGCCTGAGAGCTTCTTTAAAGGAATATTAGAGCTTCCCCCCTCCCACTCTTTCACGCTCGACTTAAAAAATAACAAATTAGAAATCTGGCGACATTTTAAACCAGAAGTCAATAATGGCAATGAAGCATTCCTTGAAACCCAAAACCAAGCATATTCCTCAGAGATTGAAAAGCTATTATTAAACGCAATTGAGCTAAGACTGCGTTCTGATGTTCCCGTAGGTTCATGTCTGAGTGGTGGGCTAGATAGCTCCTCCATTGTTTGTTTAACCAATGAGATCTTGAGAAAGAGCAATGCTGAAAGTGCCTCACAAAAGGTATTTACCACCAGCTTTAAAGACAGCCCCTTTGATGAGAGCAAATGGGCGCAGGCCGTTGCTGACCAAACGGGTGCGGAATGGCACCAAACCTATCCGACGAAAAACGAATTGTTAGATGATCTGGAAGACCTCGTCCATTGCCAGGATATCCCCCTGATCACCACACGAACTTACGCTCAATACCGGGTCATGCGGCTCATCAATGAAAACAATATCAAGGTGGTGCTGGACGGACAGGGTGGTGATGAATTATTCAGTGGCTACCACCATCACTATTTCCCCTATTGGATGGGATTATTTAAACAGGGGAGGTACAATACAATGATCAATGAGATGAGGAGTACCAGAACTTTACCCAGCGTAATGAAGTACTTCTTAAAAAGTTATGTAAAAAATGAGGTGGCTACAATCATTCCATCAGGGATAAAACCTGGAATCCATAAATCAAAATTCAGTGAAATGAATTTTTTGAGCAATGACTTTTTTCATGCCAACATTGGACGATACAAAGAAGAAAATATGGCCCCTTCTGATTCACTTAACAGCGTACTCAGCCACGAATTTTATTCAGGGCCATTAAAATATTTATTGCGCTGTGAAGACAGATGTTCCATGCGCTTCTCAGTTGAATCCAGGACTCCTTTTTCAGATGACAGAGATTTAATCTCTCGCTTATTCAGCATTCCCTCGATCTATAAAATTCAGGGAGGGGTGACCAAGAAGCTGTTGAGAAATTCAATGCAGGCACACATACCAGAAGTCATTGCGAACAGGGAGGACAAAATGGGCTTTATGACTCCTAATAATGATTGGATTCGCGAAATAAAAGATGAGGTGAGGCACTATTTTGAAGCTGATACAACTGGAATGCTTGACAAGTCACTCATCTTAAAAGAATACGACAACTATTTTAATCCGAGCTCGAAAGAAGAAAATTTTAGGATATTCAAATTCATGAGTTTTGTTGTTTGGCTGAAAGTTTTTGAGCTAAACTAATCCTGTCAATCAGGCATTAACGTCACCGGCAAAGATTCCTCCATGTTCAAAAAGATCTTCTACACTTTTTCTGCAAAGACGCTTGCAAGCTTCCTGAGCCTGGTTATCGTGATAATGACCGCCCGGTACTTAGGAGCTGAGGGACGGGGCGTTATTAGCATATTTGTTTTGAATGTAGCTTACGTGCTGATGTTCATTGAATTTGCCGGTGGTGGCGCATTGGTTTATCTGCTGCCTAGATTTAATTTTTATCAGTTGTTAATACCGGCCTACGGATGGGCATTCATTTGGGCTGGCTTCATTTCGACCCTATTAACTGTTATTGGCCTCTCTCCACCTGAGTATCACATTCACCTGTTTTGCATTTCCCTGATCCATGGTATTAATGCAATCCACTCAGGCATGTTACTCGGATATGAGAGAATAAAGGCGCACAACATAAGTGGCATTGTCCAGGTATCAATTCTCCTGATCTCATTCTACGTACTACTGGAATACTATCAAATACTGGATTTCGAAGCCTATCTATACGCCATGTACCTAAGCTTTTTATCGGGTCTGGTTATCACTTCCTTTTATCTGTTTCAAGACATAAGGCCTATCGCAACACAAGGATTGCAAGGGGTACTGAAAGAAATGTTCTCCAAAGGATTCTTCGTACAAATAGGCAACTTCTTTCAATTATTCAATTATCGATTGAGCTATTACATACTCGAATTTTATTTTGGTACCGCCTCAGTTGGAATTTATTCCACAGGTGTTTCCCTGGCGGAGGCTCTTTGGCTTATTTCAAAGAGCATTGCGATGGTTCAGTATGCCAGAATATCCAATTCCACTGATGCAGAATACAACAGAATATTGACGATCAAGCTCGTGAAATTCACTTTTCTGGCCACGGTGGCTCTACTCATTCCCTTTTTAATACTGCCAGAGCAATTCTATGTAATCCTATTCAAACACGCGAATTTTGCTGAGGTAAGGCAGGTGATCATATACTTAGCTATTGGAGTAGCCACATTCAGCGTTTCGGGCATGTTCAGTCATTTTTTCTCAGGAACAGGAAAATTTCATATCAACACCTACGCCTCTGGTATTGGTTTCATCATCACCGTAGTAGCTGGCATTATCATTATTCCAAGATATGGAATATTGGGTGCAGGCATTACGGCAACATGCTCCTATTTGGCTATTACCACCTATCAGCTACTGATCTTCTGCAGGCAAACATCTACCAATTTATCGGAATTTCTTCCCAGAAGGGATGATCTGGGAATGATAATAGCTGAAATTCAGCAATTCCTCACCGAAAAGCCGCGTTAATCCGCCATATTCTAAACGTGGCATAAGAATATTGGAGATTCAAGATTAAAATCCTAGTTTTGTGCTCCCATCTAAATAATTAGGGATTATTTCTCTTCAAAGCCAATAAAAGCAATTACATAACTCAAAAACATCAACATGAAAAAACTATTACTCCTTTGTTTAGCCATCAGTATAGGAATTTGTACGTGGGCTCAGAATGAATTCGTACCTAGAAGTAGCGTTACTTCTCAGACAAAACTCATTAAACCTAAAAAAGTGATTATTGGAAATGAAATAAACTCGAAATCCAATTCATCATCTAATACGGTGCAAGCAAACATGAATGGAAATGGGTCTTATCAACAAACCGGAACCGAAACCATCCTGGGTGTTACTACATACGACCTTCAATCTAATTCTGCTATGGCTACCAGGATTAAAAATAACGGTGATGGAACCCTGATGGCTGTATGGACATACAGTGAAGCTGGCAATGTGGGGGCTCCAGACAGAGGGACAGGATATAACTTCTTTAATGGAACTTCATGGGGACCTGCCCCAACCTCTAGAATTGAATCTCAGAGGGTTGGATGGCCGAACATTATGACTACGATCTCCGGTGACGAAATAATCCTTTGTCACAATACACAGATGCAAGTAATTACCATGGATAAGAGAAGTACGATCGGTTCTGGTACATGGACATCTACCAATATCAATACTGATTACCAGATTTGGCACAGAAGCACAGTGGGTGGCTCCAACGGTATGTCAATTCATGATATCTCCTTGAGAGATCCAGATAATCCCATTAACAGTGTAACAGGGCATATGTTCTATTATCGCTCGCTGGATGGTGGAATATCGTGGGACAAGCAAAATGCGATTATCCCTGGTTTGGATAATACCAAGTTTATAAATATGTCAGGTGATGCATATTCTATCACTTCTCAGGGCGATATGATTGCAATTGCTTATTGGGGTATATTTGATGATATACTGTTGGTAAAATCCATGGACAATGGTGATACATGGGCTACTACTATTGTAAAAGATTTCCCCATCGATAAATACGATGTTGATGTTACTGCTGTGTTGGACACTACTGAAACAAGTGATGAAACGGGCGCTATATTAATAGATGCCAACGGTATCGTTCATATGTGGTATAGCGAATTTATATTACTTGATGACAATCTGGGTGATGGATTCTTTACAAGTTTTCCTTTAGTTAATGGACTTATGTATTGGAACGAAACAATGGGAGATGATGAGCCGGTATCAATAGCAAGTATTGTAGATATCAACACAAATGGAACATTGGATATCGTTGATCAGGGAACTATTTCAGACTACAGGTACTCTTCGCTAATATCGTGGCCTTCTGCAGGTATTGATACTAATGGATGCATGTATGTCTCCTACTCAGGTATCCGCGAAGATCTTGACCAAGGAACGCAAAACTACAGACATATGTACGTGGTACGATCATGCGATGGAGGATGTACATGGTCGTTCCCTATGGACGTAACAGATTTACCTGGTGGCGGAAACAATTTTGCAGAATGTGTTTTTGGCTCAATGGCAGAGCTTGTTGATGATAATGTTCACATTGTCTATCAAAGAGATTTTGAACCTGGAATTGCTGTTGCTGGTGATATGGACTTGTTTGGTTCAAACGACATCGTCTATTTAAGCGTACCTGTTACTGACTTTGATACTATTCCGGCAGGTGTGTGCTTTGCAAAACTTAGTGGTGATACGCTTTTCTGTGCTGGTGACTCTGTCCTGCTGACTTCTAACTGTGGAAATTCATGGTTGTGGAGTACAGGAGAAACTACACAATCCATCTATTACAAAGGTGCTTTTGGTGCAGTTACTTGTGCGATTACGACTGACTGTGGAGTTCTTAACGAGTCAATTATGGTTTCAGCACCAAGTACGCCTCCAATGGTAACGGTGGCTTCTACAACGTTGGAAATGTGTAATGGTGATTCAGCCTGGATCACAGCAACTTCTAATGCCGGTGGAACATTTTTATGGACACCGGGAGGAGCAACAACCATGAGTATTGCAACTGACAGTGCGGGTACGTATGATGTAGCCGTGACAAATTGTGGTGGTTCTACCAATGCTTCGGTTACAATTTTAGAGCCTGTTGTACCACCTACATTTACGCTGAGTGCAACTCAGACTATCATGTGTAGCGGTGATACCTCCGTATTGTCAGTGTCCTCAGTTTCTCAGGGAACTTACATTTGGTCAACTGGAGATACGGCACAGACAACCACTGTTACGGATACGGGAACTTACACCGTTATAGTCTCAAACTGCGGTGGTGCGGATACCAGTTCAGTAACGATTAGTATTCCCAGTGCTCCTACAGCGACGATAACCGGGAATGATCCATTTTGTTATGGAGACACCATTACGCTTATGGCTGGAACAGAACCCAGCGCAACATACGTTTGGTCAAATGGCGACTCAACTCAATCGACGATGGTTGACACCACTACACTAATTACTTTAAGCGTAACGAACTGTGGAGGCACATCGAATGTTAGCGTTACACCTTCATTTGTACCGATACCAACGGTTAATGTTAGCGCTAATCCTTCAACAACTTTTTGCGATGATGGAGGAGTTACTACCGTTTCCTTAACGGCTTTTGCGTTTGGCAGTCCACCTTACACCTATGCGTGGTCTAACGCAGATACCACCCAGGCGATAACATTAGGTGCTACAGCTGAAACTGGTACTTATAACGTAACAGTTTCCAACATGTGCGGTGAAAGCGTTACATCAGACACAACATCAGTGACTATTCACACACCGCTTGTGGTAGATACGACTTCAATAGTAGATGCGTCTTCAACTGGAGCGAGTGATGGAGCGATTAATACCGCTGTAACTAGCGGCACTTCACCATATACCTATGCATGGTCTCCTGGTGGAAGTACTGACCCAAGCCCAAGTGGGTTGGCCAGTGGTACATATGACCTTAGCTTAACAGACGCTAATGGATGTGTTACTACATTATCCGCTACTGTGGGTGAGCCTGTTGGAATTTCTGAGCTGGAATTTGGATCGTTTAACATCCATCCAAATCCAAACAACGGTGAGTTTACTGTTGAGCTGGTAAATCTAGGCAATGACGAGTACAACATCGTCGTTAGAAATATCATCGGCCAGATAGTGTTTTCAGAAACTGTAATAGGAAATACTATTGATAAAATCGATGTAAACCTTACCGATCAGGAAAATGGCGTTTACTTATTGACGATTAGCAATTCTAATGGAATTAGAACAGAAAAACTGATTGTTCACTAAGTAAGTAATTTTTATTCAAGACAACCCCGCCCCGCACTTAAGTGCGGGGCGGGGTTTTTTATGCCTTCATGCATACCCATCGCATTATTGCGGAACACAATTCTAAAAGGAAATCGTAACCGGACAGTTACTCATCAGATAAGATCAAATAGATTTGCTGTACCTACGTACCGGTTTAAGGTGAAGCCCTCACCGTATGCTACGCCAATTTGTTTCCCAAAATTAATTGCCTTCGACTCGATAAAACCCAAGAACTCTGGTGTAGATATAATGGTCTCAGGTTCACTGGATTTCGGGTCATAAAACTGGGATTTATGTGCCCCGACCGCCTCCATTTTCTGCTCGTAGAAGTTTGATATATCCACCACCACCGATGGCATGATCTCTTTAAACTGTATGTAGTGATACACTGCCTTCGGACGCCATGCCTCCAGATTTTCAATTTCCAACTTTCTCAGCCCGGAAATAAAACAGGCATCTGAAATAAGCTGCGCGGCATTACCGTGGTCTGGATGACGGTCTTCGACAGCGGTGGCCAGAACGATTTCCGGTTGATACTGCCTGATAAGTTTGACAATCTGCATCTTACTCTCCTGCGAATTTTCTAAAAAGGCATCCGGAAAATTGAGGTTCAATCTAAATTCTACGCCCAAAATATCAGCAGCTTTATCAGATTCCTTTTCCCTTATCTCAACGGTACCCCTGGTACCCATTTCACCCCTTGTCAAGTCTACAATACCGGCCTTCCTTCCCATCTTTACATGAGAAATAAGTGTTCCTCCACAGCCGAGCTCAACATCATCGGGATGTGCTCCAAAAGCGAGTATATCTAATTTAGAATCTGACATATACAGCGTTATTCTTCTTCAGCTGCTACTCCCTCTTCAATCCACATGGTTATCTTCTTGGAAGTTGGGTTAACCATAGATGAATATACCTGAACAAGCATGCCGTTTTCGTCAATAAGGTATTTTTGAAAATTCCACTTCACGTTACCACTTTTAACTCCGTTTTCCTCTTTAGAGGTGAGCCATTTGTATATGGGGTCTATGTCATCCCCTTTTACCGATATTTTGTTCATCATTAGAAATGTTACACCATAATTCTGCCGGCAAAATGTGGCAATTTCAGTATTCGATCCCGGTTCTTGTTTACCAAAGTTGTTGGCTGGAAATCCAACAATAGTAAATTTATCGCCTCCGTATTTCTCATACAGCTCTTGTAAATCTTTATATTGAGGCGTAAATCCGCAATTAGATGCCGTGTTCACCACCAAGACTTTCTTTCCCTTTAATTGACTTAGGTTAAATTCTTTCCCTTCAAGGGTATTTGTGGTGTAATCGTGGAAGGATTTCTGATTCTGTGACAAGGCGATATTGCTAATTAACATCAATAATAATAGTTTTGTTCGCATCTTAACTATATTTCCTGCAAAGGTATTAAATAATAATTTTGGGATTAGCACAAGAAATAAGGCACCTGCTGTTAAAGGAGTTGATCCTGGAAAAACGGCAGAAATACAGCTTCATTGGAATTCTGTTGTATGTAGTCTCCACGGTCTTTGTCTGTTACTTATCCTTTAAGATTATTACAGATGTTCAAACGTGGAACGCACTGTTCTGGATTATCCTGTTATTCAGCTCTGTGAGCGCAGTTGCCAAGAGCTTCATCTCTGAAAAGCCGGAGACACAGCTATACCTCTATACGATTACAAGCCCTGAGAGCATAATATTATCTAAACTCATCTATAATGCAGGAATGATGATCTTCCTAGCGCTCCTCTGTTTTGGTATTTACAGCCTCTTTTTGGGAAATGTAGCTGTTGATATCCCCCTGTTTACCATTTCAATAGTGCTTGGAGGCGTAGGCCTCTCCTCCTTATTCACCATGATTTCAGCTATTGCCTCAAAAGCCGATAACAGCAGTGTGTTGATAGCCATTTTGGGATTTCCAATTATCCTTCCATTCTTGATAACAATAATTAAATTATCCACCAATGCCATCGTTGGTGCGGAGTGGTCAGAAAGCTACCAATATTTAGGCGTTCTTGCGCTACTCAACCTGATTGTAGTTACCTTATCCTACATATTATTTCCCTACCTTTGGAAAGAATAATTCTAATACCATTTTGAAAAAAAATTGGTGGAAAATATTGAGTGTTGGTTTGCTCTGTTACGTGATTATTGCGGGATTTTTAATTGACGTACCGGCACTTCCCATACTTCACGAAACCATAAGAAACTTGTTTTTTCATGTAACAATGTGGTTTGCCATGATGATCATTATGCTGTCATCCATGATATCCAGCATTAGATTCCTTTCAAAATTTAGGATGAGTGCCGATGTTTGGGCAGTGGAATCGGCTAATACCGGAATGTTCTTCGGAACAATGGGCCTATTAACCGGAATGCTCTGGGCCAATTACACCTGGGGTGATTGGTGGGTTAATGATCCTAAATTAAACGGCGCTGCAGCCACTATGCTCATTTACCTCGCTTATTTTGTGCTGAGAGGATCACTGGATGACGAGGAAAAACGAGCCAAAATATCAGCTATCTACAATATTTTTGCATTCACCATGCTAGTTGTATTTCTGGTAATTTTGCCAAGGATGACGGACTCATTACATCCTGGTAGCGGAGGGAATCCAGGGTTTAGCACCTATGACATCGATGATACCATGAGACTTGTATTTTATCCGGCAATTATTGGCTGGACATTGATGGGCGTTTGGATTCTGCAAATTAGAGTAAGAACACGTTTTCTGCAAATGAAAATAAGAAACAATGGCTAAATCAGGCATGTACAGACTACTTTTTTTGGCATTGCTTCTTTCAGTGAACTTCGTTGCACAAGCCCAGGAATCGGTTGATGCAATTGAAATGGCAGATCCAATGAGAGAATCTGGAAAAATCTATGTGGTGGTGGGTGTTCTGCTGATAATATTTTTAGGTTTTACCGCGTTCCTGATAATTACCGACAAGAAAATATCTAACTTAGAGAAAGAGTTGGAAGGTAAAGAATGAAAAAAACACATATAGCAGCCATCGTAATAATTGCAATCGCAATAGGGGCTATCATCAGCACTATTCAGGATTCCAGTACCTATGCCTCCTTTGCTCAAGCCATGGAAAACCCGTCTACCGAGTTTCACGTAATTGGAGAGCTCAACAAGGAAAAAGGGATGGATTACAACCCAGAAATTAATCCGAATGTTTTTTCTTTCTATGCTTTTGACAAGGATGGCGACGAACATAAAGTCGTATTCAATGGCACCAAACCTCAGGATTTCGAAAGGTCAGAACAGCTGGTGATGCTGGGAACCATGCAAGAGGAAGTATTCATATGCTCCAAGATCCTGATGAAATGCCCCTCTAAGTACAATGACGGCCAGGAAGAAGTAATTATCACAGCCAGCACTCCTGAGGCCAACAGTTAAGAAGATACACGATATATTTTCTTGTTAGTCACCAAGGCGCGAAGTTTCACAACTATTTTTCTTGGTGATTTCTTAGTGTCTTTGAGCCTTTGTGGCATTTGGCGAGTTGTTTCAAGCAGTAATGGAGAAATTTGCTTCGGTACCTCAAAAGGCTCTCCGCTGATTCTTATTTTAATACCTTTGCACTCCTAATTTTTCCGCAAACCCGATGGACTATATTGGAGAACATCTTATACCAGGGATGTTCGGAAACTTATTTATCGCTACATCTTTTTCCGCAGCACTTCTAGCAACAGTAGCCTATTATTTCTCTGCTCAAGAGTCGGCTGACAGGGGTTGGGCGAAAATAGGGAGAGCTGCATTTCGCATTCACTCACTCGCCGTGATTGGCATTTTTGCGACCTTATTTTACATGCTGATCAATCATCTTTTTGAATACCATTATGTTTGGCAGCATTCAAACACGGAGATGCCCATGCGCTATATTCTCTCCTGTTTCTGGGAAGGACAGGAGGGAAGCTTCATGCTATGGGCCTTCTGGAACATGGTGCTGGGCAACATCTTAATTAAAACAGCCAAAGACTGGGAGGGCCCAACGATGACCGTCGTTTCATCCGTTCAGGTATTCCTGTCATCTATGCTCCTGGGGTTGGTTATCCTCGGGTATAAATTGGGGAGCAATCCATTCATTCTCTTACGCGAGCATCCGGATATGGTGAACATGCCCTTCACCAAGATTGCAGATTATATAGACAAAATAGACGGCCGGGGCCTCAATCCAATTCTCCAAAACTATTGGATGATTATTCATCCCCCCACCCTATTTCTTGGATTTTCATCTGTAATGATCCCTTTTGCCTATGCCATTTCAGGATTCTGGAAAAAACGATTTAACGACTGGCAAAAACCTGCATTACCCTGGGCATTTTTTGGTGTGATGATATTGGGAACGGGGGTGCTTATGGGCGGTGCATGGGCATACGAAGCGTTGAGCTTTGGCGGATTTTGGGCCTGGGATCCGGTTGAAAATGCATCATTGGTGCCTTGGCTTACACTGGTCGCTTCTGCACACGTGATCCTCATTAGCAGGAATACGGGTAAATCTGTAAAGACTGCATTTGTGCTGACCACCATAACGTTTGTGTTGATACTCTATTCGACGTTCTTGACACGCAGCGGCATACTTGGAGACACCTCTGTTCATGCGTTCACAGATTTGGGAATGTCTGGGCAGCTATTGGTTTATCTCATCTTCTATTGTTTGCTCACACTGGTAATTTTCGTGACAAGATGGAAGTATGTTGTTGGAGATAAGAAAGAGGACAGCATCAACTCAAGAGAATTCTGGATGTTTATTGGCGCCCTTGTATTGTTAATTTCTGCATTTCAAATCATCTTCTCCACTTCCATTCCGGTGATCAATACGGTTTTTGGATCTAATCTCGCTCCTCCGGCAGATCCTATACTGCATTACAATTCCTGGCAAATACCATTCGCCATTATTGTAGGGTTTCTGATTGGCATTGGGCAATTCCTGAAATACAAAAAGACGGACATCTCCAAATTCTGGAAGAAGATCTGGATAGCCGCAGTGATTTCCGCAATCATCAGTGCTGCTGTTGCAATATTCACGGCTAACACCAACTTCCACTACATAATGCTATTCTTTGCAGCCACTTTTGCAGTGGTGGCCAATACAGATTACTTTCTGCGGATTGTGAAAGGGAAAATCTCAAAAGGAGGGTCCTCAATTGCGCATATTGGATTTGGTTTCATTTTGATGGGCGCCTTGGTCAGCACTTCTATGTCAAAGGTAATTTCTCAAAATTCTTCAGGGGTTGATGTAAAGGTGTTGGGGTCTGATTTTTCCAATCACGATAATATCATGCTGTTTAAAAATGATACCATACAGATGGGAGATTACTTCGTGTCCTACTCCAATAAAAAGCAGGAAGGGGTAAACATATACTTTGATATTGACTATTACACAAAAGCTGAAACTGGAGAATTTATCAAGGCCTTTACGTTGAATCCTCTGGTACAGCTCAATAAAACCATGGGGAACGTAGCGGAACCTGATACACGTCACTTCTTAACGCAGGATATCTACACACACATCACTTATGCAGACTTGAGCCCGGTAGAAACTACATCTACAGCTATGAGAAGTGAGTATATGGAGCCCAAGGAGAAGATGCTCGCCATCGGAGATACCATGTTTAGCAGTAATGCCATTATAATCTTGCACCAATTAAATACTGCTATTGACAGGTCTGAATACGAGCTCGCAGATAACGATATTATTGTAGGTGCCCAGCTCCATGTGCTTAAGATAAATGGAGACATCATAGTGGCCAACCCACTGTATATCATTCGGGAAATGATGGTGGAGAGCATTGCTGATTCTCTTCCAGAACTGGGACTCAAATTTCTATTCAAAAAAATAGACCCTGAATCGGGGAGGATTGAGATTAGCCTATCTGAAAAACAAGCTAACAAGCGGGACTTTGTTGTAATGAAAGCCATCATATTTCCGTTTATCAATATTCTATGGACGGGTTGCATCTTTCTAATCCTGGGTTCTGTTTTGGCAATTAGACAGAGAATTAAAACGTCTTGATGAGTCAGAAAAGGATGAACAGTTTCACAAGTGGCAACAATTACTTAAGCACTAAGATCACCAGGCTGGCGCAAGGTTCGCAATGGTAAGATTATTAGCGCTTAGCGTTCTTTGCGTATTCCTTGCGCACTTTGCGGTTAAACTGGAAATAATACTTTTGAGACAATCCCAGTTAATCAAAGCAGATACATATTGTGATAACAGAACTATAAAAATTAAGAAATAAGGAGATGAACAATCAGAGCCGGATGAGCAGTTTCAAAAATGCCGTGAACGGAATATTGGTGTTTTTCAAGACTCAAACCAATGCAAAACTCCACCTTGCTGCCTCTGTGCTGGTTGTGCTGTTGGGTTTTTACTTTCAAGTGTCGACAACAGAATGGTGTTTATTGATAGGAGCTATTGGAATTGTTCTAATTGCGGAAATATTCAACAGTGCCCTGGAGCTGCTTTCGGATGTAGTTTCACCGGATTACGATGACAGCATAAAAAAAATAAAAGATATGGCAGCTGGAGGCGTTCTTATCGCTGCCTGTAGTTCTGCCCTGTTGGCCGCAGTGATTTTTCTGCCAAAAATTATGAGTTGTTGTTTTTAGTAATTTTGAAAGTAATATTAAAATGAGCACTCATCTATGGAAATAACAGGACTTCCCCTAACGATTCTGAAAATTCTATTCTTTGGAACGCTCTTGGCGTTGTTTTTTGCCATACTTAAGAATGGAATCAAATTCGTGGCTGCTGATAAGCCATATTCCAAAAGACTTTACGATGTATTCCTGAATGGAAAAACAATTGTCTGGTTAATATTCGGATTCTGGAGTATTGAATTGATCGCACTAAAGGATCCCTGGTATACACGAATCTTTGCCATGGTGCTTATCATTACCATTATTGGAATTTCCTGGGCCATCGTAAGAGATCTGATTACCGGGCTCTTCACAAAAATGGATGGTTCCTACGTGATCAACGGATGGATACGCATAAAAGAAGTGGAAGGTAAGATCAAGGCGTTTGGATTTAGGTCTCTGGAAATTGAAACTGAGAAAGGCGAGACCGTGAACATACCCTATCACCTCTTAAACCAGGAAATGATCGTTCGGTCACAGCCTACTGAATCAGTGATGAGCTGTACTTTCCAGATGAAGGTTCCCGGAACCATGCATTTCAACGAGTATCAAAAGATTATACGCAACGAAATACTCAACAGCCACTGGGTGTCATTAAAAAAGGACCCCAAAGTCAAGCTCCTCAGCGAAGAAAATGGCTCGCTAATTCTACAAATAACAGCCTATTCGCTGGATGAGCGATATTTTGACGATATTGAAAACTTTGTAAAGTCGCTGTTCTCACCTGAGCAGGAGGAAGGTCAATAGGAATCCGGCGTTCTTAACGTGTGCGCAACAGTGTTGTCCACGGTCTGTTTTTTGACAGCTCATTTGTTTGAAAGACATGATAGTCTAAACAAATTCTTACCCAGAAATAAGCTTATCTGATCTTATCTTAATCTTCTGAAGCTGGAGTAAAGCCCTTAGGGAGTTGTTCTGCCTTTATATGCAGATCGCGCTGTGGAAATGGAATGTGGATGTCATTCTCCTTAAATTTCATATCTACAGAAAATCTGATGTCGCTCTTCACCCTTTCAATCCTAAACATGTTCTCGCTGTAAAAAAGCAGCTCGAAGATGAGGGCAGAATCGCCGAAGTCGATAAAGCGTACACTGGCATCTGGTTTCTTGGCTACATATTTATGCTCCTCGGCACACTTCAGCAGCACCTTCTTTACCAGCTGTGTGTCCGAACCATAGGCAACGCTTATTGTTATTCTGAATCTCGTAAACTGCCTGTTATGGCTCCAATTGATCACCTTTTGAGAGGTGAAGAAAGAGTTGGGTATGATCATGATGATATTATCCCTGGTCTCAATCTCCGATGTTCTCAATCCAATGCTCTCCACACGCCCCACGATTCCTTCAATTTCTATTACCTCTCCCACCTTGATGGTACCGTCGAACAACAGAATAATACCGGATATGAAGTCATTAAATATTTGCTGAAGTCCAAAGCCCAGGCCTACAAGCAGCGCGGCAGATCCAGCCAGCAAGAACGTTACCCTGACGCCGATGCTCTCAAGTCCGATAACCACAGCAGTTACTATGATTATGTACTTGACTATTTGAAAGATGCCGTGGAGCCGTCCTTCTCCAACTCTTTGCTTGAGGCCCTCCTGATGGATAAATTTACGGACTGCCCACAGTGCCGAGCGGACCATGATAATCAGGGCAATCAGCAAAAGAATGTGATAAGGTGTCAGAGAAAAGTTGTCGAGATCAACCAGCTTATACTCCAATATGTCCTGTATTTTCTTCACTTATCTTTAAATTACCGGGGGTTCTGCACCTTCTACTTTTTCACCAATAAATTTTACGACCAGATACAAAACCACCAGTCCTACCGGAAAGGAAATAAATGGTGATGCTCCAATGGCGGCTGGTATCGTGCCAAAAATTATTGCCGTGCTACCCACCACTATCGCGTAGGGAAGCTGTGTCCTGACGTGCTCAATATGATTACACTTTGTCGCCAATGAGCTGAGTATTGTAGTGTCTGAAATTGGTGAGCAATGGTCTCCCAATACAGATCCGGCCAAAACGCATGATACAACGTTGTAGAATATGTTCATCGAAGCCTCATAATCCAATCCACTGACGCTGCACACCTGCCAGGCCGCAGGTAGCATAAGCGGATACAATATCGCCATAGAGCCCCAGGATGAGCCCGTTGAAAAAGCGATCAGAGCAGCCAGGATAAATGTTATCGCAGGAATAAATGTTGGCGTGATACCCCCTGATAACATGGTACCTGTAATGAAATCAGCTGTGTGCAGCTGCTCGGTAACCAGTGCCAATGACCAGGACATAATTAAGATCATGATGGCCGCGAACATGCTCTTAAATCCTTTCATGGCAGAGTCAATAGAATCGGCCAGGGACATTATTTTTTGGCTAATAGTTAATATTATGGCTGTCAGCAGACCTACTAATGAAGCCCATAAGAGGGCGAAATAAGAATTTGACGCCCCAATTATCAAAGAGAGCTTCTGAGAAATACCCATATTATCCATTGCGTCCGTCCATTGTAAATTCTGCGAACCGGTATACACCAATCCTATAATGGTACCTATTATTACAATTGAAATGGGAATTACCGCATTGTACCACCTGCGCGGAGCACCTTCAATAGGTTCTATTTCACTGATCTCCTGAGGATCTTGTGAATCTTTAGCCGCAACAGAAGCTTCATTACCCGCTTCATTGTCTTCACCTACACCCTTGTTTCTGGCCAACACTTCAGCCTTGTACATCGGGCCGAAGTCTTTATCCTGATAAATTAACATCAGCATAAAGCAAAGCGTAAAAATTGGATAGAAAGAATAACGAAGTGAATTAATGAATACGCTATAAGCACCTTCTTCAATTCCGATTTTTCCCACTGCTGACTCAATATAGCCCAATTCAAAACCTATCCAGGTCGTAACAAAAGCAATGGCGGCAACAGGCGCTGCCGTGGAATCGACGATATAGCTGAGTTTCTCTCTTGAAATCTTAAGTTTATCAGTTATCGGCCTCATGGTATTACCAACCACCAGGGTATTGGCATAGTCATCAAAGAAAATTACAATCCCCAGCAACCAGGTAGCCAATTGACCAGATCTGGCGTCTTTGGCATATTTTGATATATGGTCTACCACACCGAGCATCCCTCCATTCCTGGAGATAACACTCACTATGGCGCCTATCATCATGGAGAAAATGATTACGGACAAGTGATCCCAATTATTAAGAGAATTAACTATATAAGTATCAATTACGGAAAGCAATCCTGTGAACAGGCCAATAAGCCCTTCCTTGTAAACCCCTATTAAAGCGCCGCCAAAAAATATTCCAATAAATAAGGAAGTGATTACCTCTTTAAATATGAGTGCCATTAAAATCGCGATCAGGGGGGGCATGATGGACAGCCAAAGTGGTATGGCTTTAATATCGCTTTCATAAACAAAATCCCCGTACTCAACCCTCAGCGGTTCTCCATCCGAGAAATAATGTTCTATAACACCTACCCCCTTATCAAATTCAATGGTTACCGGCATTCCATTAACTAGCATGATAATCCTGTTATTCTCTTTCACGAGCTTGAGATGATTGGGGTCGGCGAAAGTTAGGGTGACACTCGATGGAATATCCTGAATAACCACTGTAGGCAGCTCTACTGAGACATCACCTTTTAAGATGGCATCGTGTTTCCTGGTTTTGCTGCTATCTACAGGTATCTTGGCGTGTGAACCGCTGATAAAAAACAAACACGTCACCAGTGATATGCAAAAGATCTTGATCAATGGGC
>DTRI01000384.1 GCA_012966015.1 Flavobacteriales bacterium
TTAATCCGCAGGATACCGTGAATGTAGCATTTGCACTGATTGCAGGTGACAATCTATCTGATTTACTGCTCAGTGCATTGGCAGCACAGAATAAATATGATTCCATTTATTACCCTCAAGATACAACAGTAGTAACCAAGAAAAACAAAAACCATGGAATTTTAACTTTTGCCTTGTATCCTAATCCGGCAGCGGATCATCTGAGTTTTGTGATAGAAACCAACGCACAGGAAAAGTTCAATTTATACTTATACGACTTGCTTGGAGCGCCTGTTCTACTGCGAAGCATAGAGCTTTCCAAGGGAGTTAATTACAAAGACATTCGCATTTCCCACCTCAGCAGCGGAATGTATTATTACAAATTAGAATCAGAAAATTCTTCGTTTGCCGGTAAAATCAATATTCTCCACTAATCAAATCAATTTAATTTGATTTGATCTAGAAGTTGTTTAACATTTTTCTTCAGGCCTACAAATTGACTTTTGCTGCTATTTTCACAGCTATTTATGCGCCCTTAGCCATGTTATGTTATGCGCTCAAAAATATTCCCAGCCTGAAAAAAATCTCTTTTTTTGGCTATAAACGCTAGCATTAGACAGCTTCAGATACTAATTTTTGTATTATTGCACCCTGACAAGTAAAAAATGACAATAGACGATATCATATCAATTTCAGGAAAAGGTGGGTTATTTCAAATAATATCTACCACCAACAACGGATTAATCGTTGAGGGGTTGGAAGACAAAAAGAGAATGCCTGTTTTTGCTTCTGACAATGTTAGCTCTTTTAGTGACATTAGCATTTATACGGAAGAAGACAGTGCCCCATTGAAAGAGGTATTTAAGAAGATCAGCGAGAAGGAAAATGGAGGAGAGTGCCCGGATGCCAATGCGGATCCTGATAAACTTAAGGCATACTTAGCTGAGCTATTACCGGATTACGACGAGGACAGGGTGTATGTTTCACACATTAAAAAATTGATGAAGTGGTACAACATCTTGCAAAAACTCGGGTTGCTGGAGGAGGTATTAAAGGAGGACGAAGATTCGGATTCAGAGGATAAGGGGCAGGGCAAGCTCGCTGAAGCTACTGGTAAAAATACCGCCAAAAAATCAATTGCGAAATCAATACCCCGGGCACCTGACAAGAAAATGAATACAGGGAATCTTAAGAACATCCGAAAGGCCCAGTAGTAGATTGCCCTACTCTACCAGGTTTACTTCCCGCTCCAATTCAATTCCAAACTTACTTTTTACAGATTCCGCTATTTCAAGAGATAAGTTCAGAATAGCTGAACCGCTTGAATTACCGTAGTTGACCAGTACCAATGCATGATGTTCATGCACCCCGGCATCTCCTTCTCTTTTGCCTTTCCATCCACAGGAGTCGATGAGCCAGGCCGCTGCAAGCTTCACCTCTGTTTCAGAATTCACAAAACTCACTATATCAGGATACTGCTCCTTCAATTGCTCAAATAGCTCATTTGAAATGATCGGATTTTTAAAAAAGCTACCTGCATTATGAATTTCTACAGGATTGGGTAGTTTTCTATTTCTAATATTACAAACAGCATCACTTATTACCTTAGAGGACAATGGACCAGCGTTCATCGCTTCCAATTCTTGCATGAGATTGCCATAACTGGTATTGAAAACAGGCTGCTTCGCAAATCGCAAGGTAACAGATGTGATAATGAACTGGTCTTTTGCCTCTCCTTTAAAAATACTGTTTCTGTACCCAAACTTGCAATCACTATTTGAAAAAGTGAGGCATTCGCCATTGTCAATTCTCACAGCTTGTAGCTCATGAAATACATCCTTCAACTCAACCCCGTAGGCACCAATATTTTGCATGGGTGCAGCTCCTAAGTTGCCCGGAATGAGCGATAGGTTTTCGATACCCGAATATCCATTCTCAATGCAGTACAGGACAAACTGGTGCCAGCTCTCCCCCGCACCTGCTTTGACATAAAAGTAATTGTCATCCTCCTGGAGGAGCTCCTTTCCAGTAACATCTACTTTAACGGTAATGCCATCAAAATTACCGGATAGAAGGATATTGCTACCCCCACCGAGAACCAGCCTTGAAAGCCCACGATACTGATCCATTTCCAGGAATTCTTGTATCTCTTCAACCTTATCCAGCACTACGAAATACCTGGAATTGGCAGAAATTGAAAAAGAATTTAGTTCCTTAAGCGAATAATTTTCTAGAATGTCCATACGTTATACACTGCCTTACAAAAGTAATTGTATTACCCGATAATTCCGTGTCCTGAAATACGGATTCAAAATAACTAAATTTGCCTAAGTTCTCAGGGGTATGTCCATACAAGTTATTGCATCTGTTACCAACGATATCAATCACGACAACCGGGTAGATCGCATTTGCAGCAGCCTACAAAATAATGGATATGAATTAATGCTCGTTGGCAGAAAAAGGCCAGGCAGTAAACCCATTGAAAAGAGGATTTACAGCACCAGGCGATTTTCGCTGCCCTTTGATAAGGGACCTCTATTTTACGCTTCATACAATGTCCGACTCTTATTTTTCTTATTATTCAGTAAGGCAGATATATTCCTTGCTAACGATTTAGACACACTTCCGGCAAATTTTTTGGCGGCACGCATACGAGGAAAGAAGCTTGTCTATGACTCCCATGAATACTTTTGCTACGTTCCTGAGCTAAACGATCGGCCATATGTACGGAAAATCTGGAAATTCATTGAGAAAAAAATATTTCCTAAGCTTAAAAACGTCATGACTGTGAATAGTTCTCTTGCCGACATTTTTTCTGATGAATACAAGGTAAATATTGAAATAATTAGAAATGTGCCGGTTTCAGAGAAACACAGCGACGATGACGGTGATCAGAATAATGAGGCTGTATTTCTAAAAGAACATCAGGATAAGAGTAAGATTATTTATCAGGGGGTGCTAAATAAAGACCGCGGGATTGAAGAGTCTATTTTAGCGATGCGGTATGTTGAGAATGCTGTATTCCTCATTGCGGGTGAAGGAGACCTTTCAAAAGAGTTGAGAAAACTTGCCAAAAAAGAAGGGTTAAGCGATAAAGTTGAATTTCTGGGCAGAATAAACCTGACTGAGCTGGGAAAAATTACTCGCTTATGTACTCTTGGCTTATCTCTTGAGAAGGATACTTGCCTGAGCTACAGATACAGTTTGCCGAACAAAATATTTAACTATATGCACGCTGGAATTCCTGTGCTCTCATCTGATCTTATAGAAAAGCGAGGTTTGATTGAGAAGTGCGAAATGGGCCTCTTTATAGAGAGTTACGACCCGGAACACATAGGAAGTATGATCAATGAAATGCTGAGCAATTCTGAAAAAATCTTTTGGTGGAAGCAAAATTCTTTGAAGGGAGCAAAACAATTTAACTGGGAGATAGAGGAGCAGAAACTGCTGCGGTTCTATGAAAATATCGCTTAGGAATAATAGTTGAACTATTTAACAGCCATTTCCTCAATCAACTTCCCCAACTTATACATATCCAGATTTCGGATATTTGGATTATCTGATTTCAAATTAGCAATCCACTTGTCCTTGTTCTTCCGATAGCATATTGAGAATAGCTTCCGAGCACCAAATCCCTTCAATATTTGATAAGTCCGCATGAGTCTTACTCCCTGGTCCAGCTTGTCCTCGCGTATTAACATGGCTAAATTTTGAACTGATTCATCAACTTTATGCAGATACTCCTCTGCGCTCTCCAGCCCATCGTGTTGCACCGGATTGTCAATATGCAATATGTTTATGCCCAGGTCCTTGAGTTTCAGCCCTAAAAGGATATCTTCATATCCATACCTCCGCTCAAAGGTTTCATCGAACTTGATGCCCATCAACAATTGTTTAGTGATCAAAAAATTAGACCCCAGAAAAGTGAAATAAGGATTTTCACTACGTGTTTTTGCACTCAGCTGTTCTCTTTCCATTCCATATTTCCATCTGAGGAGTTTTCGCTGTTCTTCCGGCCGATCCGGAGTGTATGCAAGGCCCCCAACCACCACCTCACATTCCCCTATAGATTCAATATACCGGCGAACAAAATCACCAGCCAATATCGAAACATCACTGTCTATAAAGATCAAATAATCCCCAGAAGCAGCAGCGGCAAGCCTATTTCTAATTTTCGCACGACCCAGGTTCGTTTCAAGCTCGGTATACAGGACATTATCCAGGCCGGCAATTTCTTTGTTCAGATTTAAAAATTTGTCATCAGATGCATCATCGAAACATATTATTTCGCATTCTTCCTCTACATCTCTGATTTGTCTCAAGAGCTCAGCGACGAGTGTTCGTACATCATAATTGTATACCGGTATCAGGATAGATGTCATCTGTAAATGATTAGATTAGATCAAACAGAAACCCAAAATTGGAGTAAAAATTGTAATTACCGGAAGATAAATAAGAAATTCTGGGTCAGGGCAAAATAACCGTACCGGTAGAAAAGCAACCATTGGCATCTGTAACAGTAACATCATAGGTACCATCGCAAAGTCCGGTTTGAAATTGTTCTCCAAACCCATTCGACCACAGACCATGTTCATTGGAGCCGGATGCACCTTGTGAAACTTCATTAATGAACAACTGAGAATAGCCAATAAGGGGACAGAGAAGGGAAATACTACACCAGAATAGCAGGCAATGCTTCATAGATAGCACTCTTTCAGGTTAAAGACGTGATAACTAAGTAATTGGTTGTCCATTATTTTTTAATACCGCTCTCGTTATAGACTACCAGTCCATCTCCCGTTCCAATCCACTTATTGTTGAATTTATCGATAGCTATAGTGCTAACCGTATAAGGTTTACCCGAGTTCATCAGGTCATATTTGGTCCATTTAGCCCCATCAAACTTAGCCAGCCCATGCAGCGTTCCTATCCAAAGATTATTATGGTTGTCAACAGCCAAGGCGTATACCACATTGTCGGGAATATCTGAATTGGAGGTTTTATAAATTTTCCATTTAGTTCCATCAAAGCTGGCGAGGCCACCTGAATAAGTACCCATCCAAACCTTTTGTTTTTTATCCATGACCATCGATATAATAAAATTATCAGGTAAGGCTGAATTTCTTATATCATATACAGTCCAATTAAGCCCATCAAACTTAGCCAGTCCACCGCCGAATGTGCCAATCCACTTGTTATTAAACCGGTCGACGACGATGCTATAAACTGCATCGTGAGGTAAGCCGGAATTGTACTTATAAAAAGATTGCCATTTTAAGCCCCCTGCTCCCCAACCCGTACTTTCCATTAATACCATGCCATCCCCCGTACCAATCCATTTGCTACCCTCATTATCCACACAGACAGTCTTAACGGTATTATGTGGCATTGCAGAATTGTTATTGCGATAGTAAATCCACTTAAATGCCGCATTAGGATTACTTGCATTCCCATCCGGGAAAACAAGTTCTGCCATTCCATCTCCCCAGCTGCCCGTCCACAATTTATTTTCTGAATCAATAGTTATATTTCTCACGGTGCTGTATTGGATGTCTTTCTTCCCCTTCTTATCATATATAATCCAATTCGTACCATCAAATTTCACCAATCCGGTAGAAGTGCCTATCCACTTATTGTCATTTTTATCAATACCCATTGACAGGATGTAGTTTTGGGGTATTTCCGAATTAGTTGTGTTGTACACAATCCAAGTAGGCCCCTGGCTCGCCCCATTGGTTGCGGGGAACATAGCAGTACAGAATGTTGCAATGGTAATTAGAATAAAATATTTCATAGAATTATTTAATTCTAATAAGTATCGACAATCTGACTATAGCTTCACCCCTATAACAAGGATATCATCGATTTGCTCATGTACTATACCAATCCAGTCTCTTAGCTCCGTCCTATATATCTCAAGCTGCTCAGCCATGGTTTTTTTATGATGTATTAAGATCATTTCCTTATACCTTTTCATCATAAACTTCTTTCCCTTATCACCTCCAAATTGATCGGGGTATCCATCAGAAAACAAGTAAAAGTGATCATTTGTTTTCACCTCAACAATTTTCGTTTCATACGCAAAATCATTGGGTGTGTCGCCACCAATAGGTTTTCGATCATTCTTCAGCACCTCAAGTTCGCCATCTCTGATAAAGATCAATGGGTTATTAGCACCAGAGTATTCTAAAACTCCTTTTTCCTTGTCCAGAACACAGAGTACCATATCCATGCCATCCTGTGCCTCCTGCTCTCCTTCCTGGGTAAATGCAAATTTCACACCCCGATTTAGGTGAGATAGAATCTCCCCGGGCTTCTCTATATTTTTCTCCAGAATAATCTGATTCAATAAGTTATTTCCAATCATAGATACGAAAGCGCCGGGTACGCCATGCCCAGTACAGTCACATGCGGCCAGGTAACTCTTACCATTCTGTTCTGCATACCAATAAAAGTCACCGGAAACAATGTCTCTGGGGTTAAACAACACAAAACTGTCCTCATATCCTTTTTCAATAGAGTTGATGGAAGGTAAAATGGCCCGCTGTATATTTTGAGCATAGGTAATACTATCTGTAATTTCTTTGTTCTTCTCTGCCAACTCCTTCGTCCTTTCTCTCACTTTATGCTCAAGAATGGCTTTTTCTCTCATGAGGCTTTTTTCTCTTGCTTTCACAAATCCAATAATCCCGACAACGGTAACAAAGGCACAAAGCATGTAGAACCACCAGGTTTGCCAGAACGGTGGGCTTATTATAAAATTAAAATTAGTAGACTCCGTGTTCCATATCCCATTCTCATTCACCGACTTAACATTGAAAGTATATTCTCCCGGGGTTAATCCGGAGTAAATAGCCTCTACCTCCTTTCTTTGAGGTGACCATACGTTTTCTAGTCCATCTAAGCGGAATTTATAAAAGACCTTATCTGGATTATTAAAGGAAATTCCTGCGTACTCGAATGTGAGGTGATTGCT
>DTRI01000385.1 GCA_012966015.1 Flavobacteriales bacterium
TAGGAAATTGGACCAATAACGCTGCTAATAGTGTCTTTACCAATACCGACAATGACGGATGGGTTCGCTTTAAGGGCACCAGCACTGAGACCATCGATGGAACTGCAGATACACGGTTTGAATATATAGAGTTCAACAATAGTGCAAGCGGAACTCCCATCAGTTTGAGTCGGGATGTCATCGTTGAGGGCATTTGCAGGTTCACGGATGGGGTAGTTGTTACAGGCGCTAATTATTTGATCATTGAAAGCACCACAGGCGCAGATGTAGTAGGCCATTCAAGTGCTAGTTTTGTCAATGGTAATCTCAGAAGGTTTATTGCACCCAACACCGAGACTTATCCTTTTCCTGTTGGAGATGGGTTAACGGCCAGCGATTATTATTTGGCCGAGCTCATCAATGGCAATTTAATAGGGTTTACCTACATAGATGCAAAGTTCGGAGCTCTTCTGCCAGGAGGTACTCTCTCAGAAAGTGAAGAGGGAACACCTTATACTTCTGTGGCAGCAGAAGGCGTTTGGTATATTGATCCCGACGCTCCTCCTATAGGCGGTGATTATGACCTAAAGTGTTTTACGGCAAACATTGGCGGTTTGGCCAACGATCAATTTGCCATACTGAGCCGTCCTACTCCTTCAGCCGATGCTGCTGATTGGGCCTGTAACCCTTGCGGATTCGGAGATCCAGGAATTAATGCCAATGGAGGTGCTGGAAGGGCGGTGGCAGATGGTTATGCTTTGCGATTGGGGATGACCAAGTTCTCGCAAAAAGGAATTGGAAAATCTTCATCTCCACTACCCATTGAACTTGTCACATTTTTCGCCGAATGCGAAGATGAACAAGTAAAGCTCAGTTGGACGACAGCATCAGAGAGCAATAATGATTTTTTCACAATAGAAAAAAGCATCAACAGTACAGAATTCACGGTAGTGGATATTGTAAACGGAGCTGGGACGACAGGCAACGTATCGTATTATAATGCCTATGATGATGAAGTAAGTGAAATGACGACCTATTATCGATTAAAGCAAACTGATTTCGACGGTAAATTCACGTATTCTGATCTTGTTATTACAAATTGCAATAAACAAGAAGAGGCGGGTTTTGCCATCATGCCCAATCCTGCAACGGATTTTATAAACATAATTCTGAAGGGTGCCGGTGAAGGAGATGCAGCTTTCACGATCTTTGACGGATCAGGCAAAAGGGTGTATGAAAAGATGTTTTATGGCAATTTTAAGAGATTTACCGCCAATATTGAGAGCCTGGCTGCAGGCATGTACTATGCACGACTCATTGCCAGCGACTGTGTATTTACTGAGAAGTTTATCAAATTCTAGATGAATGGTGACAATATCTTTAGGCTTTCTTGTCCAAAGGAATATCCGAAGGGATACAGACACACCCATCAGGAAAAGCCTGTTTCCCAAGATGCCCCTACCCCCCCAATTTGTTCGTTTTACCTCTGACGGTGAGCATCGTCACCGTTGAAGCTCATGTGAAATGAATTAAGCAAATTGGAGCATCACTACTCTTCTCGTCGCTGCAACAAAAGAACAGCAACAGAATATTGATGAATTACTAGAACAAATAGAATTGCTTAAATTTATTGACGAGCCGTAAGAAAATCAGTGGTACAGCTTAAAGAGGGATATAAAATTAGACTTGTCTGGCTTGCTCATTAAGAATTTCTTGCTCGACTTGCGCTGTTTTCACAAAACCGAAATGTACAAGCTTATGTTTTTTGATGTTATTTTAAATCTGCTTGAATGTAATTTTATAAAAGGGCACATTGTTAGATTATCAATAATGAATACAGCAATGACCAGACATATCAGAGTCTGCTTTTTATTAATC
>DTRI01000386.1 GCA_012966015.1 Flavobacteriales bacterium
GCCAAGCGATCAATGATGACGATTAAGAAATTGAAAAAGCGCATGGCTATAGCAGAAGATACCATAGCCGATTACCTCCAACAGCTTCAAGACAATGATGTACTGGAAAGTGCCCTGCAATCCGGTGGAGCGGATCAATCCAAGGAAAAAGCGCTGATCGACAAGATTGCCTTTTTAGAGGGGCAGTTAGAGGAGTTTCAAAATGCAAAAGAAGTTCTTGAACAATGAGGAAATTGCGGCTTTAGTCCAACTGATCCTGAAGCTAATTTGATGCGTACTCAAGACGGCTTGATGGCGGCTTATAACATACAGACAGTCGTCGATGCGGAAAACAAGATGATCGCTAATGCAGATGTAATTACAGAGAACGTTGATTTCGAACAGCTCAAGCCTGCCTTAGAAGCCTTAAAACAAAATATCGATCTGGTTCCCGAGGAGATCATCGCGGATACAGGGTACTATGTGCCTGCAGAGATCAGAGCTATTGAGCAAGGAGAAGAAACAAAGTGTTATGTCAACGTTCCTAAAGAATCCAAGACAAAGAAAGAGGAACGAGAGAATGGAATCACATTCGAATATGACGCTCAAAAGGATGAATACATATGCTCTCAGGGTAAAAGGCTTGTTCTGAAAGCAAGAGGGGTGATGAAGCGAAACGTACTATATGACAGATATGATGGAATAGAATGTGATGGCTGTCCGGTCAGAGATATGTGTACGAAGGCCAAAGCTGGACGAATAATTTACCGCAGACACGACCATGAATGGAAAAGTCAGTATGACCAGCGGATGAATCAGAAACAAGGCCGGGAAAGGCTTAAAAAGAGAAGGGCTGTTGTCGAGCATCCATTTGGTACGATGAAAATTTGGATGGGAAAACTACAATTGCTGTTGCGAGGAAAGAGAAAGGTTCAAATAGAAGTAGACCTGATAACAACGACTTACAATCTGAGACGCTTACTCAATATTGAGTCCAACCAGAATTTGGTTCAAATGATCAAAAATTACCATTGGAAGGCGGCTTGATAAGTAAAAAGCTTTAAATGAGCTAAAAATGGCCTCTAAAACCACTTGAAAACCAACACAGAACCTCAGAGCCTAACAAACGAAAATCTCAAACCGAAAAAAAATCTGCTCTATAAGACCTCAGGATGCACCTGAACAATTTCCACAAGGAGTTATTACACAGCCTCTGAACCCCAGGGCAATTGATTGAGGAAGCCCCCCAATATTATCAGTTGAGCCTTCGTCAATTCCTGGAGGTGGAAAGTGGATGATCGGATCAGCGCAAATCTTCCCGATCTTTCAATTATGTCTTGCCGAACAAACGGCTGAATAGTGACCCTTTCTTTTCTGGCTCATCGGTATAATAGCCGTAACCATAAGAAGAGCTGTACGCGTAGCCATAACCGTAGCCATAGTCGTAATCGTATCCGTAGGCATAAGAATATGACTTGCCTGATGCTCCCCTTCCAAAATCGTTTAATATGATCGACAGCTTATTTATTTTGTTGTCTCTCATCAGTTTATTCACTCCTTCAAGAAACTGTCTCCGTGAATAATCAGCTCGAAGCACGTATATCGGCAAATCGGCTTTCTTGATCACTTCAAGCGCATCTGTAACCAGACCAACAGGCGGTGTGTCAACAACAACAAAATCATACTTCGAATGCAAATGAGCCAAAAATTCGGCCATTCTCTTTCTCATCACAAGCTCTGAAGGATTAGGAGGCACTGGGCCGGATGTAACGAAATCCAGATTGTCGAGGGAATTATGGTAACCGGGATATTCATAGTATTTATCTTTACAGATCGTCGTGACCCGACCCCCGAAAAGTAGTCCAAATGTT
>DTRI01000387.1 GCA_012966015.1 Flavobacteriales bacterium
TGGTGGATTGGTGGATTGGTGGATTGGTGGATTGGTGGATTGGTGGATTGGTGGATTGGTGGATTGGTGGATTGGTTGAACGGTTAAACTGTATGGCATGTAAACAGCTGAGCTTGTTCTAAGATGGTTCAATTTTCGGCCATCAAGCTACACTTAACAGGATTGGAAGCTAAAGCTATGAAAATCGAAACTTTAAAAACTCGCAACTTTGGACGTTGAACGTTGAACTAAAAATACAAATTGCAACTGGCTTTATCATGCCAGCACAATTCGCGTATTCATTCTGATTCGCAACTATGCAAAAATTCTCGACAGAAAAGACTTTGGCTTTTCAGGTTCATTGCCGTAGCCGTAGCCATAACCATAGCCATAACCATAACCATAACCATAACCATAAGAATACGTAAATTTTGGTTTTTGGAAATCATTAACCAAAATTCCCAATTTACCGAGCTTCTTATCTCGATACAATTCATCAACAAATTTGAGCTGAGACCTAACCGTTGTGTTATGTCGGACAATATATAGATTTGCATCTGTATATTTCGTTAATTGCAATGCATCAGTAACCAGGCCTAGTGGAGGTGTGTCAATTATGACAATGTCAAAATTGGAAGATAATTCGTCTATTAACTGCTCCATTCTGGGACTGCCAATTAATTCCGAAGGATTGGGTGGAACAGGTCCCGCTGACACCAAAAACAAGTTTTCATAACTGGTGGCCTGTATAATTTCTTCAACAGATGCCTTGTTTATTAAGTAGTTGCTCATCCCCAGATCATTTTTCAAATTAAAATCTTGAAATATCTTGGGCTTACGCATATCTGCACCGAGAATCACCGTTCTTTTACCAAGTATGGAGAAGGCGGAGGCCAGATTAATGGAACAGAAGGTCTTGCCTTCCTGACTAACGGATGAAGTGAGCATAACACAAAATTTTTCTTTGCCTTCCACCAAATAGTTAATACTAGTTCTCAATGACCTGAAAGACTCTGCAACCACTGACTTTGAATTTTGTATAACGACCACATCAGTTTCATATTCGTTGTGGCCAACCAGTGCTAAAATTGGAATATCCGTACATGCTTCAATATCCTTTTCAGTTCTTATTTTTTCATTAAAATACTCCAATAAAAATACCAACAGAGAAACTATTGCCAGGCCAGTAGCTATTGAATTTGTGTATATACTATTGGCTACTGGTCCCCGCGACCGGACTCTATAATTCGATGCCCAGTCAAGGACAGTAACATTGGAAGTATTCGAACCTTTGGCGATACTTGCTGACGCTTTTTTCTGAAGCAGATAGGTATATAAATCATTGTTCAATTTATAATCTCGCTGAATATTGTAGTACGTTCGCTCTATAGATGGCGCGTTACCCAATTTGAATTCGATACTCTTAATTTCATCCGACAGCAATTTGAGGTCGCCATTGCTTTTCTCAATCAAAGCGTTAATGTTTTCCTTAATTATTGTTTTCGCTACACTTATCTGCTCCTCGTTCCGCCTCCAAGACTCGTTAGTGGTAGTTACATCGTATTGCAGTTCTACTTTTTCGCTATAGAGCTGAATTAAATTTGATAATACTTGATTCAGCAAGCCACCCTGCTCAATATAAGATGGGATAATTAATCCCTTTGCATCATCATACTTTTCAACATAATCAACTAATTTCTCGTAGTAGCTCATGTTAAATGCCAAATCGAGTTTTTTCTTTTCTAATTCAATAATTACAGGAATCAATGTCGTTTCACCCTCGAGATCAATCCTGGCTACATTGCTTTGCGATCTAAAGGACTCCAGCTCTCCCTCAACAACTATCAAGGTATCTAGTATAGTGCTGATCCTATCATCTACAAATTCCATAACCTTACTTGCTATCAGGTTATTTTTTGCAAGTCCATCGTCAATATACACCTCAATGAACTTATTGATAAAGTCCATCTCCTTTGTGATTGTTGGGCCAGACCTGGATATTATGAGTATAGAAGATTCCTTTTCCTCAGTGTCAATTTGCAATCCGCTCTGGTAAGCAATTGCAATCCGATCAGGGCTATTAAAGCTGAACAGGTACAGCTTATCAGGGTGTTGGTATTCATCATACTTAGTGTTAAGCTTGAAGAAAATCTGATTTCCAGAGATGTCAATTGAATCACCGAATTGGTAGCTCTCACCTATAAATTTATCATCGGTCATTTTTCCTACTTCAAACTCATTTCCCGACAATATTCTCAGGTGGTATGAGCTCCCATATATGGATGGATTTATTAGTGTGTCCCAAGTGACAGAGAATGGGGAGCTTCGGTACATCTCCGTGGTTTTGATATTACCAACGTCATAGTAGCTAACCAAAAACTCAGGAAGTTGCCCCACCACCTTTCTCATGAGAGGAAAGGACCTAATTGCACCGATTTCATTCACCAAACGATTCCTGGCACTCACCAGTTCCAGCCCGGGTAAAAAGTACTCCTGCCCCCACCCAGAATACTCGTCTTTCAGCATGATCCGCGCGCTCACACTGTAAGTAGGAATACTATATCTAACTGTGTAAAATGCATAACCAGCACCAAGTAAAGCTCCTAAAATAAAGAGATGCCAGTACTTCAGCGCTTTTAAAAAGATCTGCTTATAATCAAAAGATTTTTCCTGTTCCTGTAGTGATTCTACCATTATCTACTTTCTAGTCAAAAAGATTGCGAATATAACATCAAAACAAAAATAATTTGATCCTATCTAAAAATATTGCGAAGCCCAACTCACGTTTTAAAGCCCACCTTTCTACGTATCTTATGAGAAAACGATACATAATTTGTGCAGCCCGTTTAATAAGTATGTTTTAAATCAGGTAAATTGTTGGTTTATATTTGATATTGAAGCAACTTTCTCCGATGTTAAGCGTCTTTTTAACGATGGGAGGGTCCTTTTATTTCGTAGATCATTGGAATTGCTAATCACGCTGAAAATGTTAAAGACATATTTTTAGATGATACTCAAAGTTGAATGTAACTTTTTGTGCTTTATAGGGTACTATCTAATTAAAGAATAAATGCATGTATAATAAAACGACAATGAAGCACTCTTTGATTCGGATTTCTGCTGATAAAGGATACAAGCTGCTTCGATAAAATAAAAACTATGAAGAAATATGTACTTCTACTTGTAAGCGGACTACTAATTGGATCAGTTAACGGCCAAGATACGTTTACCGCGGTTGATGGCTTTAGTAACTGGAGCAGCGCGCTTTCCTGGACAGGATGTTCTGGAGATCCGGATTGCATTCCAGACGCAAATGATAATGTCATAATTCCAGATAGATCTGGAAGTGTTACGCTAAACCGAATAAGGGTAATTGGAGGAAGTGAAGCTTGCAACAACTTAACTATTGATGCTGACTTCAATAGTATGGGCGGAGGGGCTCAATTGAGAGTTGAAACAGGCTTGTCAGTTACGGTTAATGGAATCTTGACGATTTCTGGAAGCAGCTCAGGTTTAACTGGTCACGGCTCGGTAAACTTAAAAGGTACGGCAACAATAATTGTGTTTGGGGCCACCACCTTTAATGACAATGGTCTAGCTGAATCTCAGTTGATCATGTCGAACGGTGCATCCACAGCGGATTTACGCAGCACTGTCACCGTTGCTGCATTAAATTGCAAAATATTAGGTGGTGTCGCAGGGAGCACTGTGAATTTTAATGCAACAGTACCTCAAAACATCCCGGTAAATGGAACTGATTATGCTTACGATAATATTGAAATTAATAATACAAGTGGTTCAGGAGCAACTCTGCGAGGAGCATTGACAGCGCTCAATCTAGACGGGGATATTATCATTGCTTCAGGTATCTTGGATAATGGTGGATTTACAATTACCACAACACTTGCCTCTACAACTAACTTTAAAATTGACGCAGGAGGAAGATTCAGAACTTCGCTTGTAGGTGGGTTCCCAGCGGATTTTGATGCATATGTTTTAAATGGAAACGTAGAATACCACCTGGCTGGAGCACAAACTATCAGTGACCAGGATTATGGAAGCCTCATGCTGTCCGTAAGCGGGGTAAAAACTTTACCGGCGAACAGTACTGTAACTGCAACTGGACTTTTAACTATCAATGGAACTGCAACGCTGGACATGGATGCGAACGTCGCAAACATTTCTGTAGGAGCGATTGATGACAATAATACAACTGATGGAATTACAAATGCAACCGGCACCATAACCTTTACCGGTGCGATAGTTTCTGATATTGATGTGGCAGGCAGTGGCACGGTAACCTATGGAAATGTTGATTTTCAAAACACTTCAGGAACCAGATTGGGTGTCCTTGGTGGCGCATTGGAGTTTGCGAATGTAACCCTGAGCGGATCCGGCATTTTAGATGCTAATAACAACGGATTTAACATTACAGGAAACTGGAGTAATTCAAGTGGAGCTGGCACTCCCTTCGTTTCAGGTAGCGGAATAGCAAACTTTACCGGAGCTACCACACAAACCATAGGTGGAAGCACCGTAACAACCTTTGGAAATTTAACTGTAAATAAATCAGCCAATGGCCTGACCCTTAACACTTCTGCCAATTTAGAGAGATCTCTAACTCTTACGCTTGGATCTTTTACCACAACCGGGCAAGTCTTTACCGTACTTTCTACGGCAACCAGAACAGGAAGAATAGCCGAAATTACTGGTGGAAGTATTAGCGGGCCTATTACCATGCAGCGATTTATTGATGGGGGACGAACCGGCTGGCATAATGTTGGCATCCCGGTTGGCAGTTCGACAGTGAATGACTGGGACCTTGAGATGGTGCTTAGTTTAGTAGACGGAAATGAAGGGTGTTCGGGCACTCCTTGCTTTGATGGCGTAAAGCGATACAATGCCGCAACCGACACATACGTTCCACTTACCTCTGTGGCAACTGCACTTAATTCAAAAGTTGGATACTTTGTTTATACAGGTACAGGTCCCGTGACTACGGCTCCGTTTACCTTTGACGCAATTGGCACACCTAACACCGGGTCTCAAACTTTTACAATCGTAGATAATGCTACAGATTATAATTTGATAGCCAATCCTTATCCTTCTGCAATTACAGGTGAATTGAATGACGCAGGTTGGACCACAAGGACCAATGTGGCACGAGAAGTTCAAGTTTGGAATCCTGACCAAGATCCTGTTGGTTACCAAACTTATGTGAATGGCGTTTCTTCACCTGGAGGGTGGGATGGTCAAATTGCAGCTTCTCAAGCGTTTTGGGTGAGAGAGACCGGTGCTTCACCTGCCTTGGTAGCCTCTGAAGCTGTCAAAACTTCAGGTACGCCTGATACATATTACAAATCATCTAATCAAATCTCATTGATGAGGTTAGCGCTTTCCAAAGATTCGGGATACATTGATGAGGCCGTAATTCGATTTGATCAGAATGCTACCACCGGATTGGATAATGAATATGATGCCCAACAACTGATATTTTCCCTGGTTTCTAAAGCAATCATTTCTACAGTGATTACTGGCTCTCCTGATCTCGTAATAAATGCTTTACCAGAATTGACTTCATCGATAACTGTTCCTGTTAGGGTAACAGTTGTAGACTCGGGATCCTATACAATTTCTTTAAGGGAATTGAGCAATATTGCAGAAAGTTCATGCCTTGTACTCGAGGATTTATTGACCAGTTCTTTCACCAATTTAAAAACAGACACCTCATATACTTTTACAATTGATGATACAACAACCGCTCCTCGATTTTTATTACACGCACAGGCTCCTTTAGCAAAAGCGAGATTTATGCCTACCTGTAAAGGTAGTAGTGACGGAATGGCAATTGCCACTGGACAGGGAACCGGACCTTGGAGCTACACATGGGTGAACTCAAATGGTGATACTGTAAGATCAGTCAGTAACGTGAATGGATCTGACACATTAACCGGGGCCACAGCTGGCACCTATACCATTCATGTTACGGGCACGGGAGCATTTCTATGTACCGCAGTTTCGGACACATTATTACTTATGGAGCCTTCAGTTGATTTAACACCTATAACTCAAGGCGGCAATGGAGTCTCTTGCTTTGGAGGGAGCGATGGATCTATAGATATAGAGGTGACTGGCGGGATTCCGCCTTACAACTATAGTTGGTCTTCCGGTGATACAACTCAGGACCTATCAGGTTTGGTTACAGGAAGCTATGATTTGAATATCACGGATGACAACGGGTGTTTAAAGGCGATGAATGTATTCATAGCAGAACCAAACGCTCTTATGTCCAATGGAGTTTCAACAGATGTAACTTGCTTTGGTGACAACGATGGGGAGTTGAGCTTGTCCGTTGTGGGAGGAACATCTCCGTATGCCTATTTATGGTCAACTGGTGATACCATTGAGAATGTAGTTTCATTAGCGCCTGGAGCTTATTCGGTTGTAATTACTGACGCAAATAATTGCATGGTAACAGATACGCTGAGTATAACTGAACCCGCTATCGTGAGTTCAATGTTTACTGCCGTTGAAGATACGGTTTACATCTCAGATGGCGGGGCACTGCAGTACATCAATAACTCGAATGGTGCAATTTTCTACGAGTGGGATTTTAACGATGGCTCGCCAATGAGTACCCAGACCAGTCCGCTTCATGTATTCGTTTCTGCAGGAAGTTATAATGTATCCTTGGCCGCAACCAATTCCTTTAATTGTACGGATACTTCCTCTAAGACAACGCTTGTATTGAATGAACCAATAGTGGGAATGGAAGAAGAGAATGCACTTAACGCTCACATCAGGATTATTAGTTACGATAAAAGCACTTTCGTGGATTTCACTTTCAGTCAGCTGACGCTGGTTAAAATCTCAGTGCTGAACTCTCTTGG
>DTRI01000388.1 GCA_012966015.1 Flavobacteriales bacterium
CCATGAACAATAATAATGTCCCCTTTCTTGCCAGTAACCTGAATAATGTCGTTATATGTCTCCCCAGATGAAGGACCATAACCACGCTTGTGACTACCAGGCACAAGACATGTAGCACCATTCTCCAAGCTGAAATCATCAAGTAAATAAATACTATTAGCGCAAAGTGCAAAGGACGGATGAGGTGTTGGAAGGATACTTAATGGGTAATCAATGTGTAACCCGGCAGAGGGAGAACCAGATCCAATCAAATTGACTGTAAAACTGCTTAAAGTGCAATTTTCTCCCAACAAATATTCTTGAAACTCTAGTACTGAAGGATGTTGTATCATATCAGCAAAGACCTTGCCTTTGTTCACCAAATTCCACACGCGCTGTGATTTGTTATCTAAGTATAACTGCGCTCCTAACTCTCGTTCTTTTTTAGCCAGCTCGACTGACCTTTCCTTTAGTACGCCAACCTGATCGGCTGTTAAAACCCCCTCTAGCACAACGTAACCGTACTCATCAAGATGAGCAAAGAGCTCTGCTTTATGACTCATTACCATCCCCTCAAAAAAATTCTATGTAAAGATTATGAAAATGAAACATCGCAAAAAAATCACGTTAACCTGAATCATCTTGTTCGTATAACTAGCCACACTACACTCGATTGGATCCAGATATCACAATTAGCTCGAACCGATAATCATCCAATAACAGGAAGAACTTGGGACGATGCAATGACATATGCCACCTAAGAAGGAAAAAGGTTACCCACCGAAGCAGAATGGGAATATGTTGCACAGAGTGGCAACCCTAACCAAAACATCCAGAGGTCACCAAGCAAATCCAATCATGGTAACCTACTAGGAAATTAACCTACGTCATTGGCAACTAAGAATGAAGCTATCCTAACGTATTGAACGAAGTATTGGACGATTTTTTTATATTTGATACGAAGTGATTACTCCGCCTTTATTTCTCCCCAAATACTAGCTAATCTGTCTTTTGGAGAGACGGCAGCAAGTGCCTTTTTGATCCCACTTTTCATGAGGTTTGTAATGTCATTTTCAGTTAGAGCAACATTGAAAATCATAACTTCGTCAATGATACCATGGAAGTCATAAACATGAGCAACCCCACTTTTACCTATTACCATTGATACTTGAGGATCCTTCATTTCACCTGAATGCGCTTTTGGATCAGCATCTAGCTTCCCGTTAAAATAAATGTAGACTTTTTTAGCCTTTGAATCCACAACCCCGGCAATATGATACCACTGTCCCAATTTTATAGTTGTGCTACCATACATGGTCACGAAACCAGCATCAGCTTGGGTTACTGTAAGGTCAGGACGGTTGTCCCTGGTTATCCCTATCATCCAGCCTGTATTATACTCACCTCGTGCAGCAAAACGTTGCCAATTATCCAGGCCAAGGGCTTTATCTGGCTTCACCCAACCCATAATAGTAAGCGACTTAGTAATCTGCAAACTCTCCGCATTTCCACAATCAATATAATCAGTTTTACCATCAAAACTCAAAGCTTTGCCAAAATGACCGCCCACCCAATTAGGACCACTTATAAGCTTGCCATCATTTTTGTATAGAGAGGAATCTTTGGCTATTTTTCCACTTCCTTCATCGAGCGTCCAAGCACCGACCATGGTTTTGGGGTCTATATCGGCATAACTTGGAATCAAAAGGCAAGCAGCAAACAGAGCAAAAACACTAATTGACAAGTATCTTATTTTCATAATTTTCCTTTATTGATTAGTACGTAACAATATATTGTAGGCCCTGGTTTGACATAATAATTCTATAATATCATGTACCCAAATATAATACAAACTTGTGTCAATCGTCACAATACATCTTCCAAAGACCTGTATTTAAGTTAAAACTTAAGTAACGGCTACGTCGTTCATCTTGACGCTTTCAGCCCGCTACAGCACTGTGAGATAATTTACTCCACTCCACCCATTAGGATATTTAAGCCCGGATTTCACGGCTGGGCCCAGTGTTACCCGTGCCGATATGAGCGGGACGGTGATGGAAATAGCTCAAGACCCGGTGGGGGGTTCTGTCCAGATTCGCACGAACAGCACTGACGGTCGCCTGCGATGGATACCATTGGGTTGTGAAAGACCTCAAGAGGGACCATGACAGAGAATATTGGTGTTGAAAACTCGAGTTCTATCACTTACTATGATGAAAACCTGCCCGCGATGGGCGCAGGCAGGTCCATATGGGTAATGTCGGCTTGATGAATGTCTTTGTTGCCTATGGTGACCCTAATGCTGAAATTCAGCTGGCAGATAATCTTCTTGTTTATCATCATTCCAGATTAACGCAAATTCGTAGAGGAACAAAGTGAAAAAAGAAATGTGGTTATCCGATTTAACAGAATTTGACCCGGCAGATGCTATTTCGTATGACCGCGGGGAGGAAACGTGGATCGCAGTGGATTACGAAGTCGATGAAGGGAAAGGGATAATGCTGTTCGGGTTGCCAGAATTGGATCTGCCACCACTGACTTTGCGATTAAAGGTAACAGGTTGGTACGAAATTCGGCTGGGTATTTTCTATGGCTCAAGGTTGGCATCTATAAAGGATCGTGTCTTATGTGTAAAACTATCGGATGATGTCACATTCAGCCGAATTTCCCATGAGCATTACCAATCGAGAAAAGACGGCAATTATCCAGAGAAAGAGTTCCATTGGTTTGATATCGCTGAGGCTTTTTGGAAATGTGCGGATTTGACGGGACAAGACCTCATCATTAAGCATCCACCACGTGGTGATATGGCAAAACAAGAGACAAACCTTGCCTATGTCCGTTTGATACCAATGGACGAAGCCGCAATCCAACATTGGAAATCTCAGCAACCTGGTGCCAAAACGAAAACGTTGATGGCAAATTATGATGGTGGAAGTTTCGGTCAGTGGGGGGTTTCAACACCTGAAGACTTTTTGGCAGAATTTGAGTGTCTGCGTGACAGTGATTTTGATATTGTGCTCTACGCAATGGCACGCGGTCCAATTACCTTATATCCCTCGAAGGTCGGAGAATTTGTCAGCCCAACTGGAATTCATGGGCAAGGGCATGTGTTACATCAATGCGTGAAAAATGGACTAGATCCACTCGATATTGCTATAAAAGCAGCTCATACTTGTGGTGTTAAGTTATTTCCGCAGACTCGTCTGGTGGGAACACAACTCCCACCAGGTCATCTACGCACCGATTATGGTGGCAAGATGATGGCAGACCATCCTGAATGGATGTGTACTTACCCAGATGGCAAACCCACACGACACCTTTCTCTTGCTTTTAAAGGAGTGCGTGATTTCCATGTTCGATTGATGAGAGAGTGGGTTGAAGATTACCATGCCGATGGCGTAAACATTCTTTTCAGTCGTTCTTTCCCGTTTGTTTACTATGAACAATTAGTGTGTGAAGCATTCTACAAAGTATATAAAGAAGATATGCGTAAACTGCCTCCAGTTGATGAGCGTGTGCAGAGGATTCGGGCAAGTTTTTTGACACAGTTTTTGCGCGAAGTGCGATTGATGCTTGATGAAGTTGGAAAAGTCCAGGAACGATATATTCCGACGTGTTATCTAGTCCCGGTTAACAATTCTCCATCGAATATACCAGCAGAAACTGGCAAGTCTGGACTTGCAGAATGTTTGTTTAACGCTCTTGATGTCCCTATTTGGATACAAGAGGGATTGGTAGACTATCTTGCAGTTCACTTGCATATGTATGGTGAACACGATGGAACTAGTGTGCAACCCAAGATTCGCGAGTTTACTGATTTGTCAAAAGATACAAAGACAAAGGTCTTTGTAGACATATATCCACGTCGTATGCCACCACGCCAGTACCGAAAGATTGCGATGAGTTATTACGATGCCGGCGCAGACGGACTGGCTTTCTGGGATTCCTACGGACGATACTTCCGGGCAAGTGAGTGGGCTTTTATCAAGAGGCTTGGTCATCGTGATGATTTGGCGGATTGGGAAGGAGTAGGTGATGATTATTATAAAGTGTTTCCACTTCGGCGTTTGGATGGCTATGAGATGGGAAGAGAGTTTTCAACTCCGTCAGATGGCTGATTTTTGCTAATGTTGTTAACTGTGGGAAGAGGGATTTTCAAGATGTATCTTTGTATTATTCCAATTGAATCTGATGTTACTCTCTCAGTACAAAGCTATTTGGTTTCTTGCTTTTCTCGTAGATGAATTTGACCGATGCGTAGCCACGGTGTTGTGTTACTCGTTGCCGGTTCGATATTCTCGCCACCGAGGGCATAGAGTTTATCTTTGTGTAAGACAACACGGATATCGTTGGTGGGCGTCGGCAGCACACTTGGCATAAGGTGCCAGCGGTCGGACGCCGTGTCGTAGACGAGAACAAAGGGGCAATAATACGATTCGTAGAATCGGTCGCGTTGCTGGATGCGCTGCATTTCCTCGGTGAAGTCGCTCGCCTCCGCAGCACCACCCACGACGATGATATAGCGGTCCTTGTAGACACTACAATCGAAACCACTTAGCCGATACGGCAGGTGGCTTTTGACCTGCCAGCGTTTCGTTGCCGGGTCAAACTGCCAGACTTCATTAAAACGCTTGCGATTGGTGGGCTCGGCGAGATTGGGTTCAAAGAAGTGCAATCCGCCAATGAGATAGATTTTTTCACCCACAGAGGCTGCGCCCGACCAACCACGCGAATCACCCGGGATCTCGGATACTTTTCGCCAGTGGGCACCTGGTTCATCAGTGTCAAGCATCTCGACACTTTGGAGGGTGGGACCGTTGACATCTTGTGAGCCGCCAAAGACAAATAGGTTGCAGCCGACTGAAACGCTGGGAGCCCAGGCGCGTTTAACATTCAAATTAGCGATTCTGTTCCACAGGAACTTGCCGTCGTTCGACGACAAGCGGTAGCATTCATTGTGAACACCATTACTTTCGCGGCTTCGCCCTCCAACCGTGTAGAAAGCGCCTCTGCACTCTGCGCCTTGCACATACGTTTGACAGATGGGACCGTTGGGGCCGCGTTGCCACCAGTTCACCTGTGGGTCGAAGACATACATCGTTGCCATCTCGCCCCACGGTTGCCGCATTCCAAATACGCTGATCAAGCGACCGTCTAGCACTGTCGCGCATCCTCCTTTGCGAAACTCCGGCAAATTTGGTCCAAGTGTCCAGGTGATGTCAGCGACCTTGCACTGTTCGGCGTCAGCGGTGAGTCCAGTACTCAAGCAGATTTTCCTTTTAATCCATATGTATTTAGTCAAATTGAATATAGATAAAATATTATCTATTAAGGATGTATAATAAAATAATATCTTTAATACTGCAAACAAATTGTGTTGAAGTTTGGAACCTATTTTAACGAAAGATGGACTTCGATAGATGGAAACAGAGGGTGCTTGTCTGTTTACACATGAATCGCAAGACTCCACGAAGATACATACAAAGCGCTAGGGTTTGCACGATATCAGTAGCTAGTTCTGAGAAGATAGTCAATTAGCAAGCCAGCACCCATATTTCTGGCAAAGTCTTGAGGGAGTTAGATTGTATTTAAGTTAAAACTTAAGTACAAGAGGGAGTGACGGAAACTGAAATTGATACATTATGCTATGTCTGATATGATGGGATTGTGGATTAACATGTTCCTCTTTTTGAGAGGGGATTTAGGGATTAGCGATTCAGCATGTATGTGTGGAACCTTGGCTTTCACAGTAGTATAGGCTGTGTTCAGTGATATCGCTCACATTTTGGGTTGGAATCAAAGGAGGAGAAAGATGAAACCCTTGATTTTTACTTTTGTAGTTGGATGTTTGGTTGTTGCTTTGACAGGTAATTTAGTCGCTGCTGAGGAAGATGTCCTACTGATATACTCGTTTGAGGAAGGGAAGGGAGAGACGACGAAAGATATCAGCAAAAACGGGAATGATGGAACTCTTCAAGGAGATGCGATATGGACAAAGGATGGCAAATTCGGAGGTGGTATTTTTCTTGATGGTGAAGGGGATTTCATGGACTGTGGTGAAAACGATGAACTACAGCTTGTAGATACTGATTTCACCTTAGCCGCTTGGGTATATCCGACGGCTATCTCCCAGCAATCTTTTGGTGGAGGAATTGGAGGAACAATCTTCCAAACCATCCAAAACGCAGGTGGACTGCCTAACCAGGGATTTCTTATAGGGATAAGAGACACTGGCTTGCTTTGGTGGTGGAATGCACACAATCTCGACAAGTTTAGTGTTTCCCAGGTACCTTTAAATAAATGGACTCATGTTGTTGTGGCCTTCAAGTTTAAAGGGGGAGGTGATAATACCCTTGATTTCTACCTCAATGGGGATCTGGACTTTGCGGCAACAAAAGTCCCTGATATGAAACCTACTCCCACCAACATGTGTGTTGGACATCGCTCTTGGTGTACAGGTTGGTTCAAGGGAGTGATAGATGAAGCAAGAGTGTATACCAAAATGCTCAACTGAGATGAAATCTCTCGTGTTATGGAGACGGATGGAAAAGCTGTGGATGCAAAAGGAAAATTGACAACCATTTGGGGGGCATTGAAACCAAGGTTTTAACACTAAAAATAGAAATAGTTACTATATCTTCATACTTTAGTTATGGAATTTGCACTAAATCTTCGTTGTTTGTTCCAGGAAAATCCCAAGAGAAACCCAGAATAAATCCTGGAAATAGCCATCCTTAAACCGTGAGAAAACCGTAGTTTCTAAAGTCGGGATGATTGAGGTAAGTTTTCCTTCGTGCTATTCTCTCGTAAGCCTGTCGCTGTTTT
>DTRI01000389.1:0-6492 GCA_012966015.1 Flavobacteriales bacterium
CCTCTCCTTTTCCACTTACAATGCTGCCTTGAGCGTAGATGATGGCAACTTTCTCTCTCTTTATCGAATTTCCGTCATCTTGGTCAGGCTTAGCAACTCTACCGTACTTCGACAGGCTTATGTAGTGGATCTTATCCTCTTCATCTTCAATGCCAAGCCTATCTCTCAACGAAGCGATAACTTCATCTTTATACAAAAGCTTATCGACAAAACCCAGGTCCAAAGCCTCAGCGGCATTGTTCATCCACATGCTGTCCGCAATGGTATTGATATCACCTACTGAAATAGAACGAGATTCAGAAATCTCCCCTACCACATCATCCCAAATCGAGAATACATATTTCTCAGTCTGCTCTCTGTTCTCTGGACTCATGCTATCCAGCATAAATGGTTCTACTGCACTTTTATATTTTCCGTGCCTAATTATCTGAGCCTCAATATCTAGTTTTTTCAAGGCCCCAGTTAAGAATGCAGTGGTACTTGCCAGTCCCATAAGTTGTATCCCTCCCTGGGGATTGAGATAGATCTCATCGGCTACAGAAGCCAGGTAGTAAGCCTTTTGGGAGAGGCCTTCGCTATAGCAGACAATCCACTTCCCAGAATCGCCGCCCCCCTTGAAATCCAAGAGTGCTTCACGGATTTCATGGGCGGTAGCATAACCCGCTGCTATCGATGAAATATCCAGATAAATGCCCTTAATTTTCTCATCATTTTGGGCCTTCTCAATGTTATCTAAAATTTCATTCAACCCCAGCGATTTACTCGGCTCCAGCGCAGCAAAATCGAAATCCTTAAATGACCCTTTAGGTGCCCTATCTCTAATCGTACCTTCCAGGGTCAAGCGCAATACTGAGTTTTTCTCAACTACTACTTCTTCCTTGCTGACAATTGCAACCGCTATGATCATCACCACAATCAAGCCTATCGTCAGGAACAATCCAAAGATTGTAGCGAACACTATTTTAAAAAACTGCTTCATTTTATTGGGTTTTTTGGTAGCACGAATTTACTAAAAATAACCCGAGATCAGGTAAGAGGCATTGAGATCCATGCTTGTTGTGAATTCGTTCCTAAATGCCAGTTTTTCAAGACAATACTATTGGTTCAGGGGCCATTTCGCTTCTGCGATCTGCCGGGGTAACTATTCGTAAATTTGAACCCACAAGAGCCGCACATACTTCATGCATGCGATCAGGACATTTATTACCTTTGAGCCACCATTACTCACCAGCTTTCAACCATGGCACGTGTATTTTTACTGTTAGGCGGTAATCAGGGAGACCGATTGAAAACGCTGAGCCGCGCTAAAGAAGAAATCACGCAGCGCATTGGCGAACTCAAGCGTGAATCTTCTGTTTACGAAACAGCACCATGGGGATTTGAGGGCGATGCCTTCTTCTTAAATCAACTCCTGGTTGTAGAAACCGAAATGGGCGCTGAAGCCGTACTGGAGGCCGCACTTGATATAGAAAACAATCTTGGTAGAAGAAGAGCGGAGCAGCATTGGGCTGGCAGGAGCATGGATATTGATATCCTCCTCTATGACAATCTTATTGTAGACAAGAAAAATTTGAGCATTCCGCACCCCCGCTTGCATCTGAGGCGCTTTGCGCTGGAACCTCTAAACGAAATAGCAGGAGATCTTGAACATCCTGTATTAGGCAAAACTATGAGTACTTTGCTTTTGGAATGCAAAGACAAACTGACAGTGACAGCATTAGTTGATAAATAGAGAGATGGAACTGTACAACTTCATTGCCGTGGAAGGCAATATTGGGGCGGGAAAAACGACGTTGGCGAGGAAACTCTCCCAAGACTTTAATGGTAAGCTGGTGCTGGAGCAGTTTAAAGACAATCCTTTTCTGCCAAAATTCTATAAGGACCCAGATAAGAATGCGTTCCCGTTGGAATTGTCATTCCTCGCAGAGCGCTACCAGCAATTGAAGGATGAAATTGCCAATCAAGACCTGTTCAGCTCATTTACTATCTCAGATTACATCATTGACAAGTCGTTGATATTCGCCAAAATAACACTTTCAGCCGACGAATATGTTCTGTATGCCAAGCTCTTTTCAATTATTAACCCACTACTTCCAAAACCTGATCTCCTGGTGTATCTATTTATCGATGTAGCGTCAACCCTGAAGAACATCAAGATGCGCGGCAGGCCCTATGAGCAAAACATTGAAGCCGGATACCTTGAGAGTGTTCAACAAGGTTATTTTGAATACTTTAAACAACTGACAGAGCAACGCATACTCATTATAGACTTGACTGGCGTTGATTTTGTTAAGGATGCAAATGCCTATAAGGGTATAGTGAATGCCTTAAACAGCCCCTATGATGCGGGCATCAACAGATTGGTGTTCTCCGAGGAGGGGGTTTTTAAGCGAGAGGCAACAACCGCCATGCCCAAAGGCAGATAGGCTTAGGTCAAAAAAAAAGCCACTCAAATGAGTGGCTTTCCTTCAATGTTCTTGTTTTTACTGTACAGCCGTTTTGAAATCACTGCTTTCCCAGTAATTTTTAAACTCCAGGTCAGATAGCGCATCTTTCCTGTAGCTCGCATCACCGCTAACAGCCTCTTTGAGTTTTGCGCTCATCGTTCCAGCATCGTCCAGTCTTGCAGCAATAATAGCCTGTAAGTAGGAAGTGGCTGCAGACTTCTCAGCACAATCACCCTGCGCTTTTGCCTTTTCATTCGCTCCGGAAAGCAAGTTAGTCAGCGCTGAATTGTACGAACAGTTAGTGCCGAAATACTCAAGAGCTGTGGTGTAATCACCCGTTCTTAAGTGAAGTATTCCCAGGTTGTTGCTCAGATTCCCACCAGCTGTTGAGGCATCTTCGTAAGCCGATCTTGCAGCTTCAAAGTCTCCCTCCCAAACAGCAATTACACCCTGGTTACTCAACACTTCAGCAGTAGCTTGTTTAGCAGCAGCTTTATCCAACCATGCCTTTGCCTCGTCTAATTTACCCTGATTCATGTATACACAGGCAACGTTGTTGTACCCTCTCCAATCGTCGGCATAGACCGTAGATGCAGAAGTATAAATCTTCAGCTTCTTCTCCCAATCTTCAGTCTTGGTAGCGGCATAAAGCAGTTCTTCAGCATCCAGTGAATCTGGCTTCGCCATAGCCAAGCTGTCAATTTCAGCATCGGTTTTCTTCGGTTCATACAACCCAACTACAATATCTGCCTTTCTTAGCAAAGGCAGAATATCCTCTGCCAATGTGAGATATACCACCGCCAGGTTCTTGATTTCCTGCTCCCTCTTTGCAAAGTCAGTATGGCGGTTAACAATGTCAAGAATCAATTGCTTATCCTCTATACTGGATGCGCCAACCAACTCATTGAAACCATCCCAATACTCACCTTTAGAGATCTTTGTGTACAGATCATCGTTGTCGGCACCTTCAAGCTTCATTCGCTTCAGTTCCCTCTGCACATACTTGAAGGCCGAGGTGGTTCGATCACCAGATATTCTATCGTTCAAGTCCTCTGGCCCATCTGGAGATGCCCAAGCTGTAATGGACACATTTGCGGTATTCCACTTCTGCGCAATAAATTCTTTTAACGCTTTAGTACTTTCGCTTCTCATTTCCTTTGAAGGAATGACCGCGCTTTGAATCGGATAGTAGATCTCCGCTTGCTTCTTAACCACAGTCACCTTCTCATATTTATCAGCACCGATCAGGATATCCTCATCATTTCCAACGCGTGTAGAAGTGATGATACATCCCTGGGTCAGCAATCGATCTGGAAGTTCAGCTGTTTTAGAACCCTTAGCCAGTCCAACCTTAGCAAACAATTCAGAAGTCTTCATTACTTTCTGATAGTCGGTAGTGTCAACATAGCTAAAGTTCCCGCCTGATGTGAAGCCTATTCTCTGGCCTTCACCTTCTGCCAATTCTCCAAGTACAGTTATCGACTTAAGCGTTGTCTCACCACCTTCCCATTTTAGGACAGGAGTAAATGTAGCTGATGCTTTCTTGATAAAATACTTCGCAGGTACAGTTGCAGTAATCTTTACAGGAACTTTCCCTCCATGTACTTCTAAAATATCCGGGGTAACCGTATACTTGACGTCATCGTACTTCTTAAGCATTTTGCCCAATCCACATCCTGAAGCAAGTACCGCCAATATTACTAGGGACGAAAGTGATTTTAACTTAGAATTTTTCATGTTGTTTCTTTTAAAATTGTAATGAAGATTTTCTCTGGTGTTCCTGCAATCGCTGCAAAGATATAAAAACAATGTAATTACAAATAAAATTATAACCCACTCTCGCAACGAGCGCGTTGTTAATAGTTTATAGCCGTATATTCACCTAAATACCGGCCTTTAATTTAGCATAAAAGTCCCAAATTACAACACCAACACTAACTGAGATATTCAGTGAGTGTTTCGTTCCTGTTTGGGGGATCTCGAGGCTGTCAGCACATACATCAATTACTTTTTGGTCAACACCATTTACTTCATGACCAAATACCAATGCATATTTTTTATTTATATCAGGAGAAAATGCATCTAACGCAATACTGCTCTCCGTTTGTTCAACAGCCAATAATTCGTAATTATCCCGCTTTAAACGCGCCACCGCATCAAAGGTTTCATTAAAGTATTGCCAATCCACCGACTCGGTGGCACCTAAAGCGGTCTTATTGATGTCCCGGTGGGGTGGCTTTGCGGTAATTCCACACAGGTATACTCCTTCAATCAGAAATGCATCTGCAGACCGAAAAACCGAACCAACATTATGGAAACTGCGCACATTATCCAGGACTATTATTATCGGCAGTTTATCAGCATTCCTAAAATCACCCAAAGATTTTCTACCCAACTCTTCGTTTCGCAGCTTTCTCATATTTGTTAATTAAAACTCGGACATAATGTGAAAACCCGAAATTAAAAAATCTACATTTGAACAGCATAAATTAAGGACAAAATTGGCACAAAAAACCAAGAAAACATCAGAGACTCCTCTGATGAAGCAGTATTATCAAATTAAAGCACAGCACCCGGATGCGCTGCTGCTGTTCCGAGTGGGGGATTTCTATGAGACTTTTGGGGATGATGCCAAGAGAGCCGCCCGGGTTTTGGGTATTGTGCTGACCAAACGAGCCAACGGTGCTGCTGCCTATGTTGAACTGGCTGGATTTCCGCACCACTCCCTGGACACTTACTTGCCCAAACTTGTACGAGCTGGAATGCGCGTTGCGATCTGTGATCAGTTGGAAGACCCCAAAGCCACCAAAAAAATTGTCAGGAGAGGTGTTACCGAACTGGTTACGCCAGGGGTCGCATACAATGACCTGGTACTTGAGCAGGGATCAAACAACTTCCTTGCGTCCATTTATATGGGCAAATCCAGCCACGGAATTGCCTTTTTGGACATTTCCACAGGTGAGTTTATGGTAGCTGAAGGAAGCAAAGAATATCTGGAAAAGCTACTGCAAGGGTTGGACCCTAACGAGGTGCTCTATCAAAAGGACAAACGAATCAGGTTCGGGGAGTTATTTGGTGATAAATTCAACAAGTTTGCTCTGGAGGACTGGGCTTATACTGAAGATTTTGCCAACGATCTCCTGCTCAAGCATTTTGGAACGTCAAGCTTGAAGGGTTTCGGCATTACTGATCTGGCACATGGTATCATCGCGGCTGGAGCCTGCTTGCATTACCTGAATGAAACGAAACACGAACACGTACAGCACATTTCCAGGATTGTCCGGTTGCAAGAGTCTGATTATGTGTGGATGGATAAATTCACCATTCGAAATTTAGAGCTTTTTGCCTCCCCCCATGAAGATGCTGTTACCCTTCTTAGTGTTCTTGACGACACTAATTCACCAATGGGTTCAAGGCTCCTGAAAAGATGGCTCGCCCTTCCCCTAAAAGACAAGAAAGCCATTGATAGCCGGCTTGATGTTGTAGAACACTTTATCAATAATGAAGTATTGACTTCAGAGTTGCGCCTCAATATTGAGGTGATTGGCGACCTCGAACGGTTGATCTCGAAAGTTGCAGTCAATCGAATTCTGCCCAGGGAAGTAGTGCAGCTCAAAAAAGCGCTCACCGCCATTGAGCCTATCAAATCGGCAGCCGATGAAGCGCGACATAAAGGGCTGAATGATCTGTCGTCAAAGCTAGAACCATGCGGTGCTATAATTGAGAAAATTCAAAATGAAATTCAGGAAGACCCTCCTGCACTGCTTCACAAAGGAAATGTGATTGCTGACGGAGTTTCGAAAGAGCTCGACGATTTGAGAAAAATTGCGTTTTCAGGCAAAGACTACCTGGTGAAAATTCAGGAGAGAGAGATTGAATCCACAGGGATTACATCACTAAAAATCAGCTTTAATAATGTGTTTGGCTATTACATTGAAGTCACCAACAGGCATAAGGAAAAAGTGCCAGAAAGCTGGATTAGAAAGCAAACCCTGGTGAATGCGGAGCGATATATAACAGAGGAGCTTAAGGAATATGAGAATAA
>DTRI01000389.1:6537-6791 GCA_012966015.1 Flavobacteriales bacterium
GAAGAGCTGGTACACAGCCTGCAGAAGCACATCATGACCATCCAGCAAAATGCAGCTGTTATCGCCAAATTGGATTGCTTGTGCTCCTTTGCGAGTATTGCCCAGAAGAACAGGTATGTAAAACCAGAGTTGTCAAAGGATAACGTGCTCGATATTAAACTGGGCCGTCACCCGGTAATTGAGCAAGAGCTTCCTTTAGGAGACGAGTATATCGCCAACGACGTATATCTGGATTCGAAAGAGCAGCAGATAAT
>DTRI01000390.1 GCA_012966015.1 Flavobacteriales bacterium
CGCGAGGGGATCTGAAATCAATTTCAGGTTATTGTATCCAAAATGCATGTACCCCTTTTTATCTTCATATGCACAAATACCGAAAATATTATTGGTTCTCTTCTGAGATCGGTTATAAATGGGGTAGTGCTTCTTGATTTCGTCTGATTCCAGCAAGAGGGCCACCAGCTCGTTGCCCGCAAGCTCGTAGTTTATATGATGAATCCTCGTTAACATGGCAAAGGGTTTTTGAGCCCCGCCTCTAAAGTGGGAGAGTACCCTGCCTTTTATATTGTTTGCTTTGCCTACGTAGATAATCTTTCCCGTCTCATCAAGGAAGTAGTACACTCCGGTTTCTTCCGGAATAGCATCGAATACTTCTCGGGACAGGTTCGGTGGTAGTGTCGCCTCACGGCTCCGTACATTTAATGATTTCTCAATGAAGCCATCTTTATCTCTTTCGAGTAAGCGTTCAAAGAGCTCGACGGTAGCCCTGGCGTCACCTTCAGCACGGTGCCGGCCAGTAATTTTTATACCGAGACTGTTTGTTAAATTGCCGAGGCCATAGGACCGCAATCCGGGTATCATCTTTCTACTCAGACGAACAGTGCACAGTTTTTTTCTCTGAAAAGTTCCACCGAGTCTTTTGAACTCTGCTCGTATCATGCCGTAATCGAAACCTGCGTTATGAGCAACAAAAATCATGTTCTCAGTTTTTAGGAATATCTCCTTAGCCACCTCATAAAATTTAGGTGCATCGATCACCATTTCATCAGAAATCCCAGTAAGCATCGTAATACGTGGAGGTATGCTGCATTCCGGGTTAATGAGCGTACAGAACTCGTCAACTATCTTCTTACCATCGTGAATGAAGATAGCGATGTCAGTGATCTTGCTCCTCTCAGCGGCAAGGCCAGTGGTTTCAACGTCAACAATAGCATACATGGAACGAGTAAAGGTAGCTCTTGCGACAACATAATATTACCCCGTGTAAGGTGAGTTATAAACAACGACAATATTGTATAGATGCAAAATAATTAATTTCTAATGCATCACATGTTGCAAGTAAATCACCAATCAACTGGCTGGCTGATCACAGAGGTTTGTCGATTACCTGATCCAGAATAGAGGAGAAGAGCAGCTCTGAATTCATCTTGCTCATATTATCAAATCCAAGCTCCACGGCTCTGTTCAGCGAATTCAAGGCCTCATTCATTAGATCTTGCTTTGCGAACATCAATGCCCTGAAATAAGCGTGATCTGAATTGGTTGGATCGATGTAAGAGAATATGTCAATATAGCGGAGAGCGTTTTCTAATTCATTCTGTTTCAATGCGGCATCACATTGTAGATAGGAAACCAGACTAAGGTAGGACATGACCCTTAAATATGAACATTGATTTACATAGTCGTCTTCTGAGGCTATAAGCTCTCTCATTCGCACAGCCTCTGTTTCCCACCATGCCGCAGGTTGTTCAGCCAGCGCATTGGCGTACTGCCCTTTAATTTCGATTTCCTGGATTAATATTTTGGAGTGCTTTACCAGAACTTGTTTCATTATTGGGTTATCGCCGAGTAGCTTCAATTGCTGCTCAAACTTAACCGTATTTGTAAGCCCCCAATAGAAATTTACAACTTTCAGGTATTGTCGATATAATTTCAATGGATGTACCTGTTCATCCAGCATTTGGTCTGTTTTGAGGGTTTCATGATTAAACGAGAATTTAATTAATGAGTCATGATAAGTTTCCCTGCCACTCCTGATGGAATTTAATTCCATCCATAAAAATCCATCTTTCATAATTTTCTCATTGGGCCACTCATGTTTTCCGTCAAAAATCAGTAGATGGTTGTTAACGTTGGAGTCATCCAACTTTTCATTCAATTGCAGCATTTCTGCATAATTGAAGTCATAGGATCCAACAATTCCCAAATAGGAAAAGTTCTTCTTCAATTTCTCTTTGAGCTTTGGAAAGCCAGCCGCACATCCAATAACACCGGCAATACCCTTCTTATGGATAGCCATCGACACCGCTACCCTCGCACCTCCGGAAAATCCCATGGCGTAAACCCTCTTTTGATTAATGATCAATTGACTGTCAACCTGCTCCGTCATTATTTTGATGTGTGAGAAAGTATCTTCCCATGACATGCCATTTTTGGATTTGTTCGAACCAATTAATATGTATCCGTTTCTCTCCGCCAGGTCTTTGTATTTCATTACAGGGAGGCTTCCGCGTCCATGCGAATCAAAACAGTAGATAACCGGCCACACCTGATTGGTATCATAAGTGGTGGGTAGGTAGTAGTAGTATTTGTGATTGGGGTTACCAAGGTTCTCGGTTACCTCTCCTATTACGGGAGCATATCGTTCTAAACTAGCATCTCCCGACTTGTCTGAATCATCTGAATTCATGCCGCAGCCAGCTGTCAATGCAATGGACATCACAATGACAATGACTTGCGCAATGTTCAAGGCCGACGAATGAATTCTCTTGCTTTGAACCATATCTTTATTGTAAGTACTCAGATGAAAGTTGAAATTTAGCATTATTTAACATTTGTTGGCATTTCATTAACATACTTGAAGCGTTATAGAATTTAAATTTGTATTGTCTAAAAAATGAAAGGCGCGTCAGGTAATAATTCAAAATTAGATTTTCAGAATATGAAATCCAAGGTTTTGAAGACTTGAAAAAGGCAATCAATAATATGGAGCAAGGAGATAAAATAAAGGTGAAGTTCATACGAGGTAGAAAGAAAATGAAGGAAACAGGGGAGCTGGCAAACTATTTTAAATGTGAAAATTCCAGGTAACAGTATCACCTACGCCATCGTTTCGCTGATCAAAGAAAACGTGCTTTATTCAAAACGTAATAAGAAGTTGAATAAACAATAATATTTGGGTCAATTGCGTGGTGCGCCCCCGCACATAAGCCGCCTGGCTGTGTGACGGGGGCTTTTTTATGCCCAATTCTCAAATAGACTATTCGGAAGCTACTACTTGATACATAACCTCTCCATCCTCTTTCTCAACAGATTGGTATTTGGCATCGTCAAGGGTATAGTATTCAACTCCATCTACAGTAGTAATTTCATAGCCTTCTGGCAGAGCGTCCACCTCAGCACCCACTGGCGCCTCTGTAACTGTATACTCTTCCATTCCAGGTGTCTTGGAGTAGAACGTTCCGTAATAGTAGAAGTAAGTCTTTTGTTTAACTACTATTCTTTTATAGCCAACGGGCATAACCATTATTTTTAATCCTCTGGGAGGCCGGACCACAACAAAAGTTGCAGGGCCTTTAGATTGGTAGTAAACTCCATTGTGAAATTTAAATTTGATGCCCTTGTGCGTAATACCGACATGTCCCTTAGCAACTGTAGAAACTACAGCTCCCCGCCTCGGTAAATGCTCATAATGAAAATGTGGATATCGTTTTACATGTCCTTTCTTATGAGAATTGTTATGGTGCTTCTTCTTATGGTGTGCTTTAGTATGGCCCTTTTTCTTTTGCGCGTGAGCATTGTCAATGCTGCCAACAGATATGACACCTATTATAGAAAACAGAAATAATACGCTTCTAAATTGAACTAGATGTTTCATTATGTGTGAATTTTATGATTGCCCTGTCTGTTTGACAGCTGTTCACCTCAATAGTTTAATGATAAATTAAAATTAAAGCTAGCTAATAAGTAATAGCAATAGTGCCTTTCTGTTCTATAGGCCCATTTGGTGACGGTTCAAATCTCGCGCCCTGAGCTGCGAATTTAGCCTTGATGAGCAAGTATTCACTACTCGTAGTTGATCCGGTAATTCCCGGAGTAGATTTCATGACAAGCCCCGATCTATTCACGGTCACTTGTACAACCACTTTGCCCTTATCTTCAGTGCCAATAGATACAACAGGAGCATTGATCATCAGTCGGTCCTTCATCTGATATTCAATTAGATATTTTCCAGATTTGATGAATTTTACTTCATCATCTAATAATAAGGAACCGTCATAAGGAACATATTCGTCAAAGAAGATAGAAGTTACCTCCTTCATTTCTATCAAAGTCATTTCCCTATCAATGGCCATTTGGAGTGTGTCGTTTTGCAGGGCCAGCACAACCCCTTGTAATTTTTCGCCAGACTTCAGAATGACACTGTGTTGCCCGTATATTGAAAGGCTAGCGCACAACAAGGCTATAAGAATTGTTAAATTTTTCATATTGAATATATCTGTTGCGAAATTAAATCCATATTGGAAGCGCCAGAACATGAATGAATGTTGTTATCAACAACTCAATTTTGAAAAGCCCATAGTTTGCAATTCCCGCATATTAGCAGACATTTGCTGAAATGAAGTACATACTCACACTCTTCTTTTTAATTTCTTTCTGGGAGCTTAGTTGGTCACAGGATAATAATTCCCTGCCAGCTATGCTGCAACAGGCCTGGGAAAACAATGAATTTGAGAGAGCTAAGGAGCTTATCCCACAGGTACTCTCCATCCCCCTGGATCAACAGCAACAGGATCCCGACGCCTATGCGAACACGATGAATACAGTGGGTATGGTTTTGTACTACTATAATGAACATGAAAAAGCTACTACCTATTTTCAGCTAGCCAGAAATAAGATCATTGAGCTGAGAGGAGACACTGGGGCATATTATGGTCTGTACTCTTATAACCTGGCCACGACCTTAGACATCCTGGGAAGATATACAGAAGCTGACCCCTTGTATCTCACAGCATTGCCTTTGCTTGCCAAGGCTTGGGGGCCATCGAGCCTGGAGTACACAATGGCTTATTACAAGCTTACGCTGATGTACACCAACATGGGAAGATACCCCGAGGCTGAACCCATGAATAAGGCTGTGATATATTTTTTTGAAGTTATCCTGGGAAAGGATAATAATGATTATTGGGGAGCGCATAATAATCTTGCCCGCATTTATGAGGGGGCAGGTATGTATGCTGAAGCAAAAACGATTTTCGAAGAATGTTTGAAGTACTACAGAAAAAAATCACCAGAAGAAGATGAAACCCTCGCTATCATCTTGAACAACACCGCAGAGCTCAACAGAAAATTGGGTAACTATAAAAAGGCGGAACAGATGTATTTCGAATCTTTAAAGATAGTGGGAGGAATGCGTAATTATGATCCTCTTGACAGCGCCACAACTTGCAACAACCTGGCGCTGATGTACAAGGCAACAACAAAATATGCGGAGGCAGAGGCGTACTTTATAAAGTCTGGTGACATCTACGAGAGAATCGGGTTGACGGAACACCCAGATTATACCAACCCACTCAATAATCTTGGGGATCTGTACAGAGTAATGGGAAGATATAATGAGGCATTCGTGCTCCTTGAAAAAGTCATTGAAATGAGAGAGCGTTTGTTTGGTACGGAGCATCAGAATTACGCCAATGCTATCAGCAATTTGGCTTTGGTGTATTTTAATGCCGGTTATTATAAAGAAGCTGAAGAATTGTTTTTGGCGGCCAAGGATATCTATTACCGGTTACTTGGCGACGAACATGTGTTGTATGGAAATTGCCTGAATAGCCTCGCCGTTTTGTACAGGGTGGCAGGATTTCCGAAGGAGGCAGAGGCTTTCTACAACGAATGTCTCGATATTACAGCAAGGGCTCTTGGAAAGGATCATGTTAAATATGCGCTCTATCTGAACGGAGCTGGAGTTTTGAATAGCAAGCTCGGTAATTATGCAAAGGCCATTGAAATGATCTCAGAAGCAATGGATATTGTTAGAAGAAAATTGGGTGCTAAAAACTATAATTATACCGATTTCACTTACAGCCTGGCTGAAATTTACCGAGATGCTGGCGATATGAAGAAAGCTAAGGAGATGTACTTGGTGGCCATGACTGGATATGTGGAGCTCATAAATTACTATTTCCCTACACTTAGTGAGAAAGAGAAGAACGCTTTCTATTACACCATTTCCTTCAGGTTTGAGACATTTAATTCTTTTGTGATACAGCAGGTTATTGAGAATACAGAAGGGAACAATAGCCAACTTATCGAGGCAATGTTTAATTACCAGCTCTCGACGAAGTCGCTACTATTAAATGAAGTGAGCAATATACGGGCAAAGGTTTCAGCCAGCCAGGACGAGGAGCTCATTTCACTTTATAATAATTGGGAAGAGAAACAGCAAAATTTGGCATTGCAGTATAGGCTATCTGCAGACGAGCTCGTGCTCAATGATATTGATCTGGAATTATTGGAGAAGGAGCTCAATACGGTAGAGAAGATGATGAGCACCAAAATCCATTTATTCAACGAGGGATTGCGCAAAGGAAATTCAACATGGAAGGATATACAGGCACGGTTAAAGGAAGGTGAAGTTGCAGTCGAAATGATCAGGGTAGACTATTACAATAAAGATTGGACAGATCAGGTGTATTACGTAGCCCTTGGAATTTCAAAAGAGAGCAAAACACCTGCGATTGCCCTTCTGGAAAATGGGGCGCTATTGGATACTATATATATTGAGAAGAATAGAAATGCTATTTGGAGAAGTGAGAAGGACGAACAATCTTATGAGGTTTTTTGGAAGCCAATAAAATCACTGATTAATGGCGCCAATGCAGTTTACTTTTCTCCAGATGGTGTTTATCATCAAATGAATCTATATGCACTCCTAAATACAGAAACCGGGGAGTATCTTATCGATGAAATCGAGATATACTTGCAAACAACTCTTAAAGACATTTTAAAGGTTTCCGGACCGGGCAATAATGAAAAGACCGCAGAGATTTTTGGTTTTCCTGATTATAACTAC
>DTRI01000391.1 GCA_012966015.1 Flavobacteriales bacterium
GAACATTATAAGAACGGCCGGCACTGCCCCATCAGGGGCACACAAGCAGCCATGGACATTTTGTCTGGTCAGAGACCCGGAAATAAAAAGACGAATTAGAGAGGCTGCAGAGGTGGAGGAAAAGGAAAATTACTCAGGACGCATGAGTGAACGATGGATGCGTGATTTAAATCCTTTTGAAACAGACTGGAACAAACCATTTATTGAAGTAGTCCCTTGGATAATAGTTGTCTTTAAAAGAGTGTATGAAAAAACAGATGGCGAGAAACACAACAATTACTATGTCAATGAATCTGTAGGAATTGCAACGGGCATGTTGTTAGCAGCAATCCACAATGCTGGCCTCGTAAGCTTAACACATACGCCTAGCCCCATGAATTTTTTAGCTGAGATTATGAACAGGCCAGAGAGTGAGCGGGCATTTTTATTAATACCAGTAGGATATCCAAAAGAGCACGCTGAGGTACCTGACATTAAAAGGAAAGCGCTAAAAGAAATAATCTCATATTTCTAAAAATGCCGGGCTGTTGTTAGAGATACCCCATCTTCTTAGAACCACTTTTAAATTATTAAATAATCATTGGTTTTAAATTATAAAATGTATTTCTTTGCACCTCTTATAAAATAATGAACTAGCTTGTTTGAATGACAAGTAACAAAACCAATATCATGGCAGACGTAGCATCTCAAGTAAAGGCGATAATCGTTGATAAATTAGGAGTAGACGAAAGTGAAGTTACACCAGAATCAAGTTTTACCAACGATTTAGGCGCTGACTCTTTGGACACTGTAGAGTTGATCATGGAGTTTGAAAAAGAATTCAACATTGCTATTCCTGATGATCAGGCCGAAAAAATTAGCACGGTAGGAGAAGCAATCGCTTACATCGAAGATAATACCAAGTAAACCTTCCCAGCATATGCAGTTAAGACGTGTAGTGGTTACAGGTCTTGGTGCCTTAACTCCAATAGGAAATAATCTCAATGATTATTGGCGAAACTTACAAGACGGAGTAAGTGGAGCTAATATTATTACGCGCTTCGATACATCGAAATTTAAGACGAAGTTCGCTTGTGAGGTAAAGAACTTCAGCACCGACGATCATTTCGAAAGAAAAGAGGGCAGGAAACTGGACCTGTATGCACAGTTTGCCCTTGTTGCGGCCAAAGAAGCCGTAGAAGATTGTGGAATCGATGAGAAAGAATTTGATTATGATAGGGTGGGAGTAATTTTAGGTGTGGGAATAGGCGGACTGGCTACCTTCTTTTCAGAATGTATGAACTATGCTGATGGCGATGGCACCCCCAGGTTTAATCCATTTTTCATACCGAAAATGATCGCCGACATAGCCTCTGGCCATATTTCGATTAAATACGGTTTTCGAGGTCCGAATTTTACAACGGTTTCCGCATGTGCCTCTTCATCCCATGCATTAGCTGATGCCTATAATTATATAAGGCTAAATAAAGCTGATGCCATCGTTTCAGGAGGTTCTGAAGCAGCGGTAAATGAGGCGGGAGTTGGAGGGTTTAATGCCATGCACGCCTTATCGGTGAATAATGAGAATTATAAAACAGCGTCCAGGCCATTCGACTTAAATCGCGACGGCTTTGTTTTGGGTGAGGGATCAGGCTCAATAGTGCTTGAAGAGCTGGAGCATGCCAAAAATCGCGGAGCAAAAATTTATGCCGAGTTGGTGGGAACAGGATTATCTGCGGATGCCCACCACATAACGGCACCACACCCGGATGGGCTTGGAGCAATCAGCGTTATGAAAAGTGCTTTAGCCGATTTCGGTAATAGCCTGGATGAAATAGACTATATCAATGTACATGGCACTTCAACACCACTGGGCGACATCTCGGAAACCAAGGCAATAAAGGCAGTTTTTGGCGATAGCGCCTACAATTTGAACATTAGCGCCACTAAATCAATGACCGGGCATTTATTAGGAGCTGCAGGAGCCATCGAAGCCATAGCATGCATTATGGCAATTAAGGATGGAGTTATTCCCCCAACTATAAATCATGCAACCGATGACCCGGAGATAGACTCTAGGTTGAATTTCACATTTAACAAAGCAGAGAAGAAAGAAGTGCGCGCCACCATCAGCAATACATTTGGATTTGGTGGCCACAACGCGACCGTAATTTTCAGGAAATACGAAGGCTAATCCATAATTATTAGCCGGAACTTAATTCTCCAAAAAGCGCCGGGGATTTTTGGACTTAACACATCAAACATTGGTGTCTATAATCAAACCAATTGTTGTTAGCTTGTCAAAAGATCGGAAGCTATACAATTCAATAAATAGAATTATAGGCTTCTACCCAGGCAACATCTCTCTCTACAAACTTGCCTTTACTTACAAATCCTTATCTGCTGAATCTAATGATGATAGCTCGAGAAACAATGAGCGCCTGGAGTTTTTGGGAGACGCAGTTATTGATACGGTTATTGCCGAACACTTGTTTAAGGCTTACCCATATCGAGACGAAGGATTCTTAACGGAAATGCGGGCCAAGCTGGTTAGCAGAAGCCAGCTGAATAAATTAGGGCTAAAGCTGGGTCTGGACAAGTTTCTGCAGGAAAGCAGTGATTCGAGAAGCAAATCCATATGTGGAGATGTTTTTGAGGCGCTGGTTGGAGCCATATATCTCGATAGAGGCATGTGGGGAGCGAAACGTTTTTTGATAGACCGAATTATGAAATTTCATGTGGATTTAGATGAAATGGAAGCAATAGAGGTTAACTTTAAGGGCAAAATCATTGACTGGTGTCAAAAGAGGAAGAAGGAAATTGAATTTAGAACAATAGAGGAAAGTGGTCCCGGACAGAATAAACTGTTTAAGGTTCAGGTTTTTATAGATAACGAGGGATTTGGAATTGCGGAAAGCAAATCTAAAAAAAGAGCGGAGCAAAGAGCGGCAGAAGCAACTCAAAACACATTGCAAATAGGTAATTAGCGGTTTTAGCTGATATGAGCACACAGATATTAACGGTACAATACGAATTTGATTTTATCCTGATAGGAATAAGCTCCCCATCTAAGGACTATAAGCTTGGATGGGAATTAAATAAGGAATTGAAGTTAAAACTCAACCGAATTGATGATGTGCTGAAGCAAAAAGCAGCAAAGTCTGTTCCTCAGCAAAGTGAATTAATCGCCCCTGTGGATAATGGGCCGAACCACGCGTATTCTCACTACAGGCACAGTGATGAAGAGAAGGGCATTGAATATGATCTTGTTTCGAATAAAAGTGATAGCGGATTGCTGATTCCAGAACAAAAGCAAGCCGATTACTTCTTAATAATCAGAGGAGTGTACAGCCAGGCTTTTGGTGGCAATGTGCTCAGCATTATTCGTAAAATGACAAATGTTCAAACTGCCTTTAGCATAGATGCCAGCAAGCTCAAGTCAAAGGACTTTCTAATAATGAACGACTAATACCAGCAATGAGAAAAGCACATGAATAAAACCAAAATTGTTGCAACGATAGGTCCTGCATCCTATGCAAAGACCACCTTAACCCAGCTTATCAAATCTGGGGTGAATGTATGTAGATTGAATTTCTCTCACGGCACTCATGAGGAATATGAGGAAGTGATAAAAATAGTTCGCGCGTTAAATGACAGGCATAATAATCATACCGCAATATTGGCGGACCTACAAGGCCCCAAATTGAGGGTTGGTGCAGTTGAAAACGACGACATTGAGCTTGTCACCGGTAAAGAGCTGATTATCACATCAGACAAAGCTGTAGGTAACGACACTAAATTGTCAATCAATTATTCAGATTTGGCTAGAGACGTAAAAAAAGGAGATACCATTAAAATCGATGATGGAAAAATTGTACTGGAAGTTTTAAGAACGGATAATAAAAAGAACATAAAAGCAAAAGTTATTCAGGGTGGACCATTGTCGTCAAATAAAGGATTTAATCTGCCTAACACGAATATTTCCTTACCAAGTGTTACCAAAAAAGACTTAAAAGACCTGGATTTTGCCCTTAAGCATGAGCTTGAGTGGATTGCACTCTCATTTGTACGCACAGCAGCTGGAATAAAGCAGGTAAAGAAAATTATTGAAAAGAGAAAAAGTAACGCTAAAGTTATTGCCAAAATTGAGAAGCCTCAGGCAATTGAGAATATTGATACAATTATAGAAGCTGCCGATGGAATAATGGTTGCCAGAGGAGATCTGGGGGTGGAAATACCCATGCAAAGCGTACCGCTGATTCAGAAGCGTATCGTCAATAAAGCAAGACGGGCCTCCAAACCAGTTATTATTGCTACTCAGCTGATGGAGAGCATGATGACAAGCCTGACCCCTTCAAGAGCAGACGTTAATGATGTTGCGAATTCCGTGATGGACGGCGCTGATGCTGTAATGCTCAGCGCAGAAACATCTTTAGGTGAATATCCTGTTGAGGTGATAAAGGCAATGCATAAAATAGTTAAAGAGGCAGAATCCTTTGAAGACATTTATCATCAATATGCTTACCCAGACCCAAAGGATGAGCGATTTATTTCGGATTCCATTTGCTTCAACGCAAATACCTTGGCTAGAAGAGTGAACGCCAAGGCCATCGTTACCATGTCGTTTTCCGGATATACCGGCAGAAAGATATCGAGCTATCGGCCCTCTGCCAATACGTTTGTTTTTACTGCGAATCGATCCATCCTCAATATGCTAAGCCTAATCTGGGGCGTGAGGGGGTTCTACTATACAAAGTTCACGGGAACTGACGAGACTATTGCTGATATCATGAAGCAACTTAAGAAAGAAAATTTAGTAAAACCCGGGGACCTCATTATTAACATCACCAGTATGCCTATTGGGCAGAAAGGGAAGTCCAATATGCTCAAGCTTAGCGAAGTGGACTAAAAACGGCTTATTACGCTGATTGAAATTGTTTCAAAAAGCGAATATCATTTTCGAAAAACAATCTGATGTCATTAATTCTATAGGTGAGCATTGCCGGCCGCTCAACGCCCAATCCAAACGCAAACCCGGCGTATTTTTTGCTATCAATTTTGCAATTTTCCAGTACTGTAGGATCGACCATTCCACAGCCGAGAATTTCTACCCAGCCACTGTTTTTACACACAGAACAGCCCTTGCCTTTGCAAATCAAACAGGAAATATCCATTTCGGCAGAGGGTTCGGTGAAGGGAAAATAAGAAGGCCTGAATCGGGTTTTCGTTTCTTCTCCAAACATTTCTTTTGTAAAGTGAAATAGGGTGTGTTTCAAATCAGCAAATGACACATTCTCATCGATGTAAAGTCCTTCTATCTGATGAAAGATACAATGTGCGCGAGCAGAAATGGTTTCATTTCTATAAACCCTTCCCGGGCAAATGATTCTAATAGGTGGCTCAGTGCTCTCCATAACCCTTATTTGTTGTGGAGAAGTGTGCGTCCTAAGAAGAATATCTGGGTCAGTTTGCAGGAAAAAAGTATCCTGCATATCTCTGGCGGGATGATCTTCCGGTATATTTAAAGCCGAGAAGTTGTACCAATCGGTTTCAATTTCCGGCCCTTCTGAAATTTTAAATCCAATCCTTTCAAAAATCTCACACATTCTATTCTTTACGATAGATATAGGATGTCTTGTTCCTAAATGATGCGTCGATCCGGGTAGCGTAGGGTCCAGGTCTTCAAACAGGCTGTCTTCATCAGCACCATAATTGCTCAAAGCGGTAATTTTTTGCTCCGCACTTTCCTTAACCTTATTGATCAACAGCCCAAGCTCCCTTTTTGAAGATGCATCTGCCTCCTTCAATTTGGCGAACAGCTCCCTCAACACCCCCTTTTTTCCTAAAAAGCGAACACGGAACTCCTCTACCTCAGCAGCGGAGGAGGCTTGAAAAGAACTTATCTCGGTTAACAGGGCTTCTATCTCAACAGAGTCCATTGCTACTTAACAACCTTTAAATTGATAGTAATTGGCGTAGCAGGATTTGCTCCATTCACTGCTACAACGGCAATTTTATCGACAACATCCATTCCCTCTACCACCTCGCCAAATACGGTATATCCACCATCGAGGTGTGGAGTTCCGCCAACTGTAGTGTAGGCCTGGCGCTGGGGTTCTGTATATTTTATTCGCGCTCTTCTCTCCATAGCATCGAGGTCAGCATTGGAGCTTACCCTGCCATGCACGATATAAAATTGAGAGCCCGATGATTCTTTTTTAGGATTTACCTGGTCGCCCATGCGAGCCGCACAGAGCGCTCCCTTCTTATGGAAGTATTCAGGAATGAACTCAGCTGGTATTGTGCTGCCGATACTCTGAGAGCCGTTAGAGCCTGGGGCGCCACCACCTTGAATCATAAACTGATTGATAACACGGTGAAAAACCGAACCGTTCATTTCTCCTGATTCTGCTAATTTCAAAAAATTGGCCCTATGCAGAGGGGTTTTGTCGTACAGCTTAACCGTAATTGCGCCGAGCTCAGTAGTGATTGTGACCAGCACATCGCCCCCCTTTTGAGACTTCTGGGCCTGTGCAACGGGCGCAAAAACACTCGCGATTAGCACAGAGCACAAACATATAGACAAGAAATTTTTCATGATATAAATTTTTAAGGTTTCCTTCAGCTAATCAAAGATCAGGCCGCTTTAGAGTCACAATATTAGTTATTATTTAGAAGTTGTAAAACTAATGCATTCAGCCCGGCAAAGCCGTAGAAATCAATCACTATCTTCGCCACCAATAGCTAGCCTTACATGCACACATCTAAATGAGCTACATCGATATT
>DTRI01000392.1 GCA_012966015.1 Flavobacteriales bacterium
AGGGGATATTGCTGATAGATCTTTGTTAGATCAATTGTTTGCGCAATATCCTTTTGATACGGTGATTAATTTTGCCGCTGAAACCCATGTGGATCGTTCGATTGATGGGCCAGCTGAGTTTATACGTACTAATATTGTTGGGACCTATACGCTATTAGATCAGGCGCGTGCTTACTGGAGTCAATTAGAGAGTAATAAAAAAGAAGACTTTCGCTTTCTTCACATTTCTACCGATGAGGTCTATGGTGATTTACCGCATCCAGATGAGCTGGAAGAAGGTCAATGCGGTGCTATACCTTTGTTTACCGAAACGACGACTTATTCCCCAAGCTCACCTTATTCAGCCAGTAAAGCGGGGTCAGATCATTTAGTCCGGGCATGGCAAAGAACCTTTGGCTTACCAACACTCGTTACCAACTGCTCCAATAATTATGGCCCTTATCACTTCCCTGAGAAACTTATTCCACTAGTGATTCTAAACGCATTAGAAGGCAAGCCTTTGCCTCTTTATGGTAAAGGCAATCAAATCCGTGACTGGTTGTATGTTGAAGACCATTGCAGAGCCTTGGTGTTGGTGGCCACTCAAGGGAAAGTCGGTGAAAGCTACAATATTGGTGGTTATAATGAAAAAAAGAACATCGAAGTGGTGCAAACAATATGCAATATTTTGGATGAAGTACAGCCAAAAGATACATCCTATAAAGAGCAAATTACTTTTGTAGCTGACAGACCCGGGCATGACATGCGTTATGCTATTGATGCTAACAAAATTCAAAGAGAACTGGGCTGGCTTCCTCAAGAGACGTTTGAAAGTGGTATCCTCAAAACCGTGCAATGGTATTTAGAAAACCCGATTTGGTGTCAGCATGTCGAAGATGGTAGTTATCAACGGGAAAGGTTGGGAGAAAAAGTATGAAAGGGATTATTTTAGCGGGCGGTTCAGGAACTCGCCTTTACCCGATTACTAAGGGGGCCTCCAAACACCTGGTTCCTATTTATGACAAACCGATGATTTTTTATCCTCTTTCGGTGCTGATGTTGTCAGGCATTCAAGAAATTTTAATTATTACTACCTCAGAACACCAGACGTGTTTTCGGCGCCTTTTAGGCGATGGTTCAGACTTAGGTATGGTCTTTGAATATATTGTACAACCTTCTCCAGACGGTTTAGCCCAAGCCTTTATATTAGGTGAATGGTTTATAGGGGATGACAATGTTTGTTTAGTGCTGGGTGATAATATTTTTTACGGCCATGATTTGTCTAAGGCTTTAACTAAGGCAGTTCATAATGTAGAACAAGATTCTAAAGCGACGGTGTTTTGTTACCATGTACATGATCCAGAACATTATGGTGTCGCCGGATTTGATGGGGAAGGTTCAGTCATCAGTCTTGAAGAAAAACCCGAACGACCAAAATCAAACTACGCCATAACTGGACTTTACTATTACCCGAATGATGTCATTCAGAAAGCCAAAACCGTTAAACCATCAGCGCGTGGGGAATTGGAAATTACTACTGTCAACCAATTATATTTGCAGGAAGATCGTTTAAAGGTTGAATTATTGGGGAGAGGTTTCGCATGGCTAGATACAGGTACTCACGAAAGCCTTCTTGAAGCCTCGGCGTTTATCCAAACCATTGAAAAGCGACAGGGGCTAAAAGTTGCTTGCTTGGAAGAAATTGCCTATGAGAAAGGCTATATCAATGAAGAGCAGTTAATTGAATTGGCTCAACCGCTGAAGAAAAATCAATATGGGCAATACCTTTTAAAAAGAGCCGGGCAAGCAAGAGAAATATGAAGTTTACGCCGCAAGCTATTCCAGAGGTTATTCTGATAGCGCCTAAAGTGCATGGTGATACTCGAGGCTATTTCGTTGAAACTTTTCGTCTCGACAAGTTTGAAGAAGCGATTGGTTATCAGGTTAATTTTATTCAAGATAATGAATCTAAGTCATCGAAGGGCGTTCTAAGGGGCTTGCATTTTCAACGCCCCCCTTTTGCCCAAAGCAAGATGGTAACCGTTATTGAAGGCGAAGTCTTGGATGTCGCCGTGGATATTCGACAAGGTAGCCTGACTTATGGAAAAGCCGTCACTGTTGTTCTCAATGAACAAAACAAACATCAACTGTTTGTTCCTAGGGGGTTTGCACATGGCTTCGTCGTACTGAGCGAGTCAGCGACTTTCACGTATAAAGTGGATAACTATTATTCGCCAGAATATGAAAAAGGGGTTGCCTATAATGACCCCAAGCTTAATATCGATTGGCGGTTACCAATCGAGTCCTTAAGGCTTTCAGAAAAAGACCGAAAATATAAAAGTCTGGTGGAATTGGGGCTTTGTTTTGAGTACGGTGTAAATTATTATGCTTAAGCGCGTTTTAGTTACTGGAAAAAATGGACAGTTGGGTTTGTCCATAGCCAAAATAGCGCAAGACTATCCGCAATATGACATGACTTTTGTGGGTAGAGATCAGCTAGATTTAAGCCAATCACAGACAATTATTGAATATTTTCAAAGTAAGACATTCAATGTCATTATTAATTGCGCGGCACATACGGCAGTAGACAAAGCCGAATCTGATCCGGAAATAGCCATTCAGGTTAACTACCTCGCTGTTAAGCAGATGGCTAAAATAGCCAAAGACCAGAATGCCATACTGATCCATATCAGCACCGATTATGTGTTTAATGGAAAAAACCATAAACCTTATGTGGAAACCGACCCTGTTGATCCAATTAACCTCTATGGCCAGACCAAACTTAAAGGCGAACAAAGCATTTATATAATACAACCAAAAGGGATGGTTATCCGCACCAGCTGGCTTTATTCAGAATTTGGGGATAATTTTGTTAAAACCATGTTGCGACTAGGCAAAGAAAGAGAAAACCTTGATGTCATCTATGATCAAGTGGGTAGCCCGACTTTTGCCGGGGATTTAGCTAAAGCAATTTTTGATATGCTTTCTCGTCATTTTCAGTTTGGAAAGGAATCGCTACAAACTTTCCATTTCAGCAACGAAGGTATTTGTAGTTGGTACGATTTTGCGAAAACGATTTTTGAGCTGAGTAATATCCATTGCCGAGTAAACCCAATAGAAACTAAAGACTACCCGACACCAGCGAAAAGACCGCATTACAGTGTGTTAAATAAACTTAAGATCAGACAAGGTTATATGTTGGAGATTTCCTATTGGAAAGATTCACTTGCAACTTGTTTAAATGAATTAGAGAAGATATGAGTGATATGAGAAAATCAAACGTTAAGTAGAGGCTGGTGTTGGATGTATAGGACTACATATTGCAGGTGCTCACAAAGGCGGCATGATTCTCTTGAAACACCCGACTTTCTTAATTCGTTAACAACCTATGGCGGTCTCAAAACTAATCCTTAATAATTTTTCCTTGTTACAGTCATTGCCCGATGACCTGCTCGAAAACCTTGGCAAGCAGTCAAACCTGGTTGAGGTTCCGCGCCGAAAAGTTGTCATGGAAAAAAATCAAACCGCCCATTCATTGGGCTTATTAGTTGATGGCCGCTTGCAAGGCGTTGATATGACGCTGGATGGTCGGGAAGCAGGGCTGTATTTCATAGAACCCAATGACTTTTTTGGCGAACTATCGGTTATTGATCTACAACCCGCCACCGAATTTGTCATTTCATTGACAACATCACGTTTTCTCATGATCCCTTCAATAACCATTCGTCAGTTAATTGAACAAAGCCCGCAAATTGCCACCGTGATCAATATGCGTCTTGCCCGGCGGTTACGTGAAAGCATGCAGCAACGAACCCTCTTGACCATGCCCTCACCCATTCAGCGGGTTTGTGCCCAACTCATACAAATGACTACTGGGGAGCAAGTTGTCATTTACGCACCAACGCACCAGGAAATAGCCATCATGATCAACACCACGCGTGAAACGGTCACACGCGTATTTCAAAAACTGCAGAACAGTGGCATCGTAGCCCGTGAAGGAAGTTCATTGCATATCAAAAAACTAAAACATCTAACCCTATTGGCCAGCGGTGAAAAGAAGGAAGAATGACCGATCAATTACTCAAGGATTATTTTTTTCCAAGCCATCACCTTACCCTAATCAAAAAAATGGCCCAACGCGATATCTGGGCCCACTATCGCGGTTCGATTATCGGGCTCAGTTGGGTTTTATTAACCCCTATTCTGATGCTCTCTGTGTACGTTTTTGCTTTTCGCGTGGTATTTAATGCCCGTTGGCCAGGGGCCGAAAACAGCACCATTGAATTTGCGCTTCAAGTTTATACGGGGCTAATTATCTACAACCTGTTTGCACAATCAGTGAGCCGGGCCCCCGGATTGATCATTGAACACACTACATTTGTAAAGAAGGTCCTTTTTCCAATCCAAAGTTTGGCATGGTCAACCGTATTAACAAATGCATTCCATGCTGTTTTCAGTATTGTAGTACTGCTTGTAGTTAGCGTAATCACCGGACACTCAATGTCCATTGCCCTGATCGCACTTCCCTTTACATTAGGCCCAATTATCCCGCTATTACTGGGTCTGGTCTGGATCGTTTCGGCAACGGGCGTCTATTTTAGGGATTTAAATCAAATAATATCGCTTGTAGTAACACTGTTAATTTTTCTATCCCCCGTTTTTTACCCGCTCGATTCCTTGCCTCCCGAGTGGCAGCCTTGGTTAATGCTGAACCCTTTAAGCTCCATTATGGAACAAAGCCGGGAAGTTATTCTCAGTGGTAACTGGCCTGATTGGCCTGTTATCGTCAAAAGTTGGGTGACGGGGTTGTTCACGGCGCTCTTAGGTGCCATTTGGTTCAGGCAACTTCGAAAAGGCTTTGCTGATGTCCTCTGAAATCGCCATTGCCACAAGAAGCTTATCAAAAGCTTATCGGATCTATCGTCATCCTGCCGATCGTCTCAAGCAATTTTTTGCAAAGGATAAACGACAATATTACCAAGAATTCCATGCCCTGACCGATATAAACATCACCATTAAAAAAGGCGAAGTCATTGGCATAATCGGCCGCAATGGTGCCGGTAAGTCGACTTTATTGCAATTAATCTGTGGCACACTTCAAGCCACCGGAGGCACACTAGTTATCAACGGTCGGATCGCCGCTTTGCTTGAACTTGGAGCGGGCTTTAACCTGGAATTTACGGGCAGAGAAAATATCTTTCTTGCTGCCGCCATTCAAGGCATTCCAGAACAAAAAACCCATTCACAACTGGATGGAATAATTGCGTTCTCGGGCATTGCTCCTTTTATTGACCAGCCTGTCAGAACCTACTCCAGTGGCATGTATGTGCGCCTTGCTTTTTCTGTCGCCATTAGCGTTGATCCTGACATTCTCGTGATTGATGAAGCCTTATCTGTTGGGGATGCCGAGTTTTCCCGGAAATCATTTGATCGAATCATGGCGCTAAAAGATGCTGGCAAAACCATCCTTTTTTGTTCTCATTCCTTGTACCAAATTGAAGCACTCTGCACCCAGGCAATTTGGCTAGACCAAGGCAGGATAATCAAACAAGGGGGATCCAGTGATGTGATCGTTGCGTATAATCAATCGCTCGCAGAAAAGAACCACAACAGCGGCGGCGCCTGGCAACCTCAGTCAGAACCCACAACACCGACTCGTTTCTCAAACATAAGTTGCTGCGTCAATGGTCAGGCCCAGCAACGACTAAAACTCCACAGCCAACAAGATGATCTTGAAATCACCTTATCATTTGACTCGGACCCAACCAAACCCGGCCCAAGTGTTGCTGTCGTAATTACTGACTACAACGATAAAAATATAACCAGTGCAGGCACCGCTAATGAAAACCGATCCATCGCTCGAAAAGAAAATGGCTCAGGTGTTGTATCGGTCATCTTCCCCCGATTATCTATACTTAAAGGTAATTACTGGGTTCACTGTTATCTTATGTGCGATCGAGGTATTCATTTTTACGAACACGCGGCTATGGTCGCCGAACTCGAAGTCAGGCAATCGGGTCTTGAACTCGGCGTCGTTTCTTTGCCGCATGCCTGGTCTAATTCATGATTCGAGGACTGCTATCGAGATGTCTGCACCCCCACATGCAGTTAAAAATATACCCCCAGTTGGCCAAACTTCCAGCTAGACGCGCATACCAACTTGCTGAGAAAATCGCCCATCAAGAGGCTCTCCAATTTCAGCCATCATCCAATAGCGACTTATCGATTTTTATTCGGGGCTTAAGCCAATTAAGCCCCGAATCTATGGCCGATCAAAATAGAGTTGATGAATTCCTATTTCAACGCGCCCGCATGATGGCCTTTGATCATCTGGATTGTTACATCATGCCTAAACTGTTTTCCCAGAAACATGCCATACCCATTACTCTGAGAGGTGATCAACACCTGAAAACCGCACAAGAAAAGGGTTCCGGCGTCATCTTATTAATCAGCCATTTCGGCCGCTTCTTCATGCTCGGCCCTGGGTTGGGATTAAACCAATATCCTTTTGCCATGTTAACCACCCCAATCACCGCCGATAACCCCGCCTATGCTCACCCAGGCACTTTCCAATATTGGCATCAAAAATTAACCAACACATTGGCTTTTTCTGGCGATGAACATATCACCACCTCGGACCCTTTAAAAAGGATCTTCCGGTTATTAAAACAAAACAAAATCGTATTAATTGCTTTTGACGGTACAGAAACAAACAGCCCTGACAAACTAACAGTACCATTCTTTCAGCAAACCCTTTCCCTGCCGATGGGCGCTCTCCGTA
>DTRI01000393.1 GCA_012966015.1 Flavobacteriales bacterium
CTGAATGATTGGAATCTCATTTTTCACAGCAATGGCCTTTGCCTTGAGCTTGTCTCCCATCTGAGAGATTACCTGAGGTGACGGGCCAATAAAGATGACGTTGTTATCACCGCATTTTTGGGCGAACTCAGCATTCTCAGCCAGAAATCCATATCCAGGATGTATTGCATCAACACCCTTAGACGCCGCCATCTTGATTATCTCATCGATATCCAGGTAGGGTTTCAATGGTTCGTTGTCCTGACCAATTTGATACGACTCATCTGCCTTGTATCGGTGTTGAGAATACCTATCCTCATACGTGTATATGGCGACGGTCTTAATGCCTATTTCAACGCATGCGCGAAATATTCTAATAGCGATTTCTCCCCTATTTGCTACCAGTACCTTCTTAATCTTCATGATTGCTCAACGGTGATTTACACCTTCTAAATTAGGTTAAAGTCGCTTATCTCGTAGGAAGAGGCACAGGTTATTTGACCAAACTTTTCAACACGTATCTCACAATTGAATTTCGGAACTTCGAGCTCGGGCTTTCCTGCATCACTTTCGCTAAAGCTTCAGTGAGCAAGGCAGGCAGGTTTATAACTTGAAGTTTTGATTTGAAGCACGATCAAGATAAATATTACTATATTAGGATTATCAATAATCTGACGTATCAAGAATAGATATATATTATGTTAAAAGAGTCTAAAATTGCACAGAAGGCACCGTATAAAGTGGAGGTGAAACCAGGCAGATTTTCATGGTGTTCCTGTGGACTGAGCAAGAATCAGCCCCGTTGTGACAATACCCACAGAGAATACTCCACCTTGAAGTCTGTAAAAATTGAATTCACGGAAGCCAAAACCGTTTGGTTTTGCGGATGCAAGCAAACCAAGAATCCGCCATATTGCGATGGCACACATAACGCGCTTTAGTGGTCCGGGGAGCATTGGCATACATATTTATTGTTGTTAGTTCGTCCTTGACCATGGCCCAGGGAAAGAACGCCACAGCGGATTCCCTCAATTATATTTTGGAATTGGCATTAGTAGGAGTGCTTGGCCCCGTGCTGCTTTTTGCAATAGTGCTGTACTCGCGTTTCCGTCTCATTAAGAAACAGAAATTGACTATCGAAGACCAGCAACAGATAGTGATGCGTGCGAATGCGGAAATCAAAGCACTTAGCGAAATCATCGACGATAAGAACAAGGATATCACTGACAGCATTCGATATGCCCAACGGATCCAACGGGCCATTCTGCCCTCCAGTGAGTACTGCAACTATCATTTAAAGGAGCACTTTATTCTATTTAAGCCGAAGGATATTGTTAGTGGCGACTTCTACTGGCTCTACGCTACACCAGATTCCAAGGTGATCTGGATGGTTGCTGATTGCACCGGACATGGAGTCCCAGGAGCATTTATGAGCATGATAGGCAATAGTCTATTGAATGAAATTGTAATTCAAAAACGCCTTACCAAACCCGGCGAAATACTTGACCTATTGAGAGTTGGGGTAATCAACGCACTGGGCGGAGGAGATGAAGACAATACCAGGGACGGTATGGACGGTGTAATATGCATGTGGGATAAGAAACAGAATACACTGGATTTTGCGGGGGCCTACAACTCTCTGTATCTGTACAGGAAAGGGGTTCACAATAAAGCTGCCGATGATGATACGATGAGGTATCACGGAGATGACCTTGTGGAGTTTAAAACAGATAATCAACCTATATCCATGTTTGAAGGCAAGGAGTTTTCATTCAACACACATGAGATCCAGTTGAAGGACGGTGACCATGTATATACGTGCATT
>DTRI01000394.1 GCA_012966015.1 Flavobacteriales bacterium
CTGAGTATTGCTTTCCGTTGGTCGCAGCTATATCGCCAAACGTAGCAATATTCTGCCCCCCTGCCTCATATATTTTAACCGGCGAACCAACTGATCTACTTTTGGCTAAAACAAAGAAATATAAAATCAAAATCATGAAAACACTAAATACCAAATTCAGAAACAGCAATGCACTGATCGCTCTTTGTATCACGGTATTGATTGCATCAACGGCATTCAATGTAAATGCTCAAAATAGCTGGTATTGTTATGGCGGTAATGTACAAACATTGTATAATGGTTATCAACCAGGAACTGCTGGGAACTTTACAGTAGGACGTATGAATACCAATGTTCCATCACAATATCAATACATATTGTATGCACCCTGTAGAAAAATACATACTTATTTTAATAATAGTGGAAATGGAAATAATATTCAAAACACTGAAGTGCTTAGGGTTGGTGACAATAATTTTGTATACAATAATTCCAACGAAAGCATATATAAAGCAGCATCCTCAGCTCATTGGGCTGTATTGAAAGCCCGAAATTATTTTATGGATGAAACACCTTTCCAGGGCTTTCCAATAGGCTCAATTTCATTAAACGTAATTACCAACAACAATGGCATGGAGACAGACCTTCATTTTGTAGGAGGAGTTAATTTGTTATGTGGTAAAAAGAATGGGAAGGACTATGTTTCACTTGATATGGTAGGGAGGCAATATGCCAAATATGTAGTAAACTACAAAACTGGATTTGGCTATAACAACAGCAATACTTTAACGACCGATAGCGAAGATGGTGCCATGCTGGAGTCTTTTGGTGATATTTTTGGCACCATGATAGAAAGAGATGTAGAAGGTTCTGGGTTCAATTGGTGGATCGGAGAGGACATGGACACAATAAGAAACATGGCAAATCCAAAATCCAAGGGTCATCCTGACACCTATGGAGGTGTCAATTGGGTGAACCCAAATGGGTTGAACAGCAGGTATATTAATTGTAATGTGATGAATTATTGGTTTTATCTATTAGCACAGGGAGGATCTGGCACCAATGACAATGGAGATTCTTACAATGTACAGGGACTAGGTATCAACAATGCAATGCAAATTGTTTACAGAACATTTACAACATTACACAATTCACATGGTTTTTCTGGTATAGCAACCAAAACCATACAAATGGCGCAAAGCTTATATCCTAATAATCCCAATGTGGCTATTCAGGTATGCAATGCATGGTATGCTGTAGGTGTAAGAAACCAACCATGTACCACAAACAACAACGGTGGTGGAAACCCAGGTGGCGGAAACACTTCAACTCTTTCTGTACCCAATTCAGTTACCCAACCAAACGGTCTTTTAGTTAATTTTAATACAAGCGGTTATCAAGCTGGTACGCTGCGATTAATAATATTTGATGACAACAACTCTGCAAAAGTTAACTTCCAGCTAAGTAACACATCAGGGACTTTGTCCGTTCCATCAACTACTGGCTGGGCCACAGGGACCTGCACAGTGTACTTAGTTCATGTTCCTTCCAATTCTCAATTGGCTTCTGAAAATTTCACGCTCCACCAAAGTAATGGCGGTGGGAACGTCATAGAGCAATCTGGAATAATTACTGGTCCTGGAACAGTAACCAGTCCTGATAATTTCACAATTTCTTATTCTACTACAGGGTACCAGCAAGGTGATGAATTTACTTTGAAGATATGGGATGGAAGCTACATACTTAAATATACATCAACAGCAAACAGCACCTCTGGTACATTCTCAATCACGAATACCAATGCTTTTCAACCTGGTTTTTGCATAATTGGATTGTATGATGAGAACGGGCAATTGGTAGACAGTGAAGATTTTAGTTTGTTACAGGCAACAACAATATATTGTGAGTCCCATGCAACCAATACCGACTCTCTTTGGATCGACAGCATCGGCCTTGGAAATATCCAAAACCAGTCAGGTGATGATAACGGGTATGGCGATTATTCCCATTTAAGTACTGTTTTGACTGATGGGATGGAAATTACCCTTCAACCAGGGTTTGCTGCCAATCCTGCACAACAAGGCATGTTCTGGAATGTGTGGATCGATTTTAACCAGGACGGCGACTTTGAGGACAATGGGGAATTGGCCTTCCAAACTGAGCAGCATGCGTTTTTACGAGGCGATGCCAATAATGATGGAAATGTGGACTTGTCAGATGTGATATACATCTACGGCTTTCTTTTCCAGGGTGCAGGTAACTTTACAATCCCTGATGCAGCCGATGTAAATGACGATGGCGAGATCAATATTACCGACGGTATGTATTTATCTAACTATTTATTCCTTGGCACACCATCTGCCCTGCCCGAGCCTTTTCAAACACCAGGCCTTGATCCTACACCAGATAACCTTGGAGGCGGTGCATTAACTGGAAGCATCAATATCCCAATAGGTGCCTCATTAGGAGAAACAAAAATGCGCATACAAACCAAGGTAGGAGCATTTGCATCCACTGCGTGTGAGGTTTACACCTATGGTGAGGTAGAAGACTATACCGTAGAAATAGCAGGCGGCAGCAATAAAATGATGGGAGGAGATGAGGGTGGTACTACCATTGATACTCAGAAAGAGGAGGAAATGGCTACAACAACGGTATTGGAAGACACTGAAGAATTGGAGCTGCTTGTAAAAGCCTTCCCCAACCCAGCCACTGCCTTTTTAAACATACAGGTAGAAGGGGGATTAGAAGACAGATTCAGCTACAAGGTAATTGATCTTGTAGGGCAAGTGGTTGACCAGCAAATGGACGTGTACGGTCAAAGCACACGTATCGATGTAAGCCAGCTCCCCAAAGGAATATACATGGTAATGGTACAAGCTGGAACACAGCAGGCAACCAATAAGGTTATTGTGAAATAAATAAACAAAACCTAACTGCTCCACCTAAAGGGTCTGGTTCGCCAGGCCCTTTTTGCTTGTTCCGTTAGTCGCAGCTATCCCGCCAAACATCTCAGGGGTTAGTGCATACGTATCATAAATTTCCAACCCTTCACCAGCACATCTATTTTTGGGTAAAAACAAACTTGTAACAATTAAATATAAGTCCAATAAAAATGAAAAAAACAATATTCTATATCGCATTCTTCCTTTTCCCATTGGGGTTGTTTGCACACGGTGATCTACATGAGCGTATTCAGCGAATTACCCAACAAATTGAAATAGAATCTTCTAATGAGGCTTTGTATGGGTGCAGAAAACTAGCCCCATTGTATTTTGAGAGAGGGTTACTGTATTTTTTTCATGAAGATTACAACTTGGCTTTACTTGATTACATCAAGGCAGAAATGCATGGATATCAAAACAATGAGTTGAATTATAACTATGCAGAGGTGTACCATAAACAAAGCATTTACAACGAAGCCCTTGTTTATGTAAACAAATTCCTGAAGCAAGAACCCAATAGCCAAAAGGGATACCGCCTCAGATCCTCTATACACAAGAGCTTAAAAAGATACCCTCAGGCAATAGCTGATTTGAAAACAATAATCAATGGTAAGGAAAAGCCGCAAACGGCAGATTATATAAACCTGGCAGATAATATAATGGTGCTGAATCCATCTAGCCATAACATAGCGCTGTCCTATTTACTGAAAGGCTGCGAGCGGTTAGGTGGCTCCATTATTCTGGAGATTAAAGCATTGGAAATAAACAAGGCAGCAGGAGAATCTGCTGAAGCCATTAAGGGGTACAATAACCTTTTAGATAAGTTCAACAGAAAAGAAGTGCTTCTATTTGAGAAAGCCAAATACCTTTTCTCATTGTGTGAGTATGAGGAATCCTTCGCTACCCTTAAAATAAGCAAAGAACTTTTCGGACAACTATCTAAAAGACAACAAAACACAAAAGCAATGCTGGTGTTAAAGAACAACATTTTATCACTTGAACAACAGTTGAAGCAGTTAGCTTCTTTACATAATCCTATATCACTATGAAAAAGATATTATTCATACTATTACTGCCCTTAGCAGTAACCGGACAAACCATAATCCCTTCTGCATCTGAATGGAAGTATTTTGATCAGGGATTTGAGCCCTCAGGGTGGCAAACCACCTTATTTGATGATTCTCCCTGGCAAGCAGGAGATGCCCAGCTCGGTTATGGTGACGGAGATGAGGCAACAATAGTAGACTATGGAGGTAACTCTGCCAATAAATACACCACAACCTATTTCAGAAAATCTATTTCTGTAGCCGATCCATCCATCTATACAGGCTTGGACATACAACTTCTTCGCGATGACGGAGCTGTAGTTTACATCAACGGGGCAGAGGTTTGGCGATCCAATATGCCTTTAGGGGTTATTACAAATAGCACATATGCAGCTAGTGGAACCTCCGACGAAAATAGCTGGCGTTCACAGAACGTAAACAATATTTTGGTCACCGGTTTAAATGTTGTTGCGGTAGAGGTTCACCAGTATAGCGCAACAAGTTCAGACATTAGTTTTGATCTTGAATTGACAGGAAACAACAATACTCCGGACATAACCAGAGGGCCATATCTTCAAAATGGCACAGCATCCAGTATTGTGATTCGATGGAGGACAGACGAGCCCACGATTTCTGTAATCCAATTTGGAACGGACATCCAAAACCTCAGCCAAGAGATAAATGACCTGTCTTTTAAAACGGATCACGAGTTGGAATTAACAGGGCTTGACGCCAATACAAAATATTTTTATCAAATTTCATCAGACAACGGGATATTAGCTGCAGCTTCACAGGACATGCATTTTATCACCTCTCCTGCACCAGGAACCGATCAGCCCATCCGGGCCTGGATACTGGGCGATTGTGGCACAGGCAATAACGATGCCCGATCTGTTAGGGATGCATACTATAATTACATGCAAAGTTTGCCCGCTGGGAATGATCATACCGATATGGTCTTGTTCCTTGGAGATAATGCCTATGATAGTGGCACAGATTTAGAATACCAGGGAGCCATTTTTGAAAACATGTATGAGGACATGTTACAAAAGACCGTATCCTGGTCTTGCAGGGGAAACCATGAACAGGTGGGTATAAATGGTGTAATACCCTATTATGACATTTTCACCTTTCCAGAAAATGGAGAGGCAGGGGGAATTCCATCCAATTCAGAGGCATATTATTCATTCGATTACGGTAATATCCATTTCATATCATTGGATTCCTACGGTTCCAATCGAAGTGTAGGAGGGTCAATGTACCTATGGGCCGAAGCCGACCTCCAGAATACGGATGCAGATTGGATTATCGCCTTCTGGCACCACCCACCTTATACGAAAGGATCGCACAACTCAGATACTGAGATTGAGCTGATCCAAATGAGATCCAATTTTTTACCCTTGTTTGAGGATTATGGTGTTGATCTTGTTTTATCCGGACATAGCCATTCCTACGAAAGAAGCTATTTGTTAAATGGGCATTACGGAAATTCTAACACGTTTAATATCAATACCATGGCCCTGGATGCAGGAAGCGGGCAACAAGATGTTGATTCAGCGTATGAAAAAACAATTACGGGTAATGATGCCGGTAAAGGAGCCGTTTATCTTACTGCAGGCTCTTCAGGTAAAATTTCTTCTTCCGGCTCACTGGACCATCCGGCAATGCATACTTCTTTAAGAAACATCCTAGGGTCCTGTATACTTGAGGCTTTTGGAGACACCCTTGATTTTATATTTTTGGACAACAATGGAGTTGTTGAAGATTATTTCACAATAGTGAAAGAGAGCAATCTAAACTATTGTCAATCATATGCTACCCAGTCAAATTCATTCTGGATCGACAGCATTTCTTTTGGTGATATCAACCATAAGTCAGGCAATGACGGTGGATATGGTGATCATACTGATGTAAGCACCCCTTTGACCGATGGCATGGATATCACGCTGAAGCCAGGTTTTGTGGTTGGACAGGCCCAGGAAGAATTGTTTTGGAATGTGTGGATAGACTTTAACCAGGATGGCGACTTTGAAGATAATGGCGAATTGGCTTTTCAGGAGGAACAACGCCCGTTTTTGCGAGGAGATGCCAATGGTGATGGCAATTTGGATATTGCAGATATGATGTATATCTATAGCTTTCTTTTCCAGGGTGGAGGTAACTTTACAAACCCTGACGCCGCTGATGTAAATGACGATGGTGAGATCAACATTACCGACGGGGTGTATTTAGCTAACTATTTGTTCCTTGGTTCAGTGCCTACCCTGCCTGAGCCTTTTGAAACACCAGGCCTTGACCCTACCGAGGATAACCTTGGAGGCGGTATATTAAATGGTACCATCAACGTGCCTGTAGATGCCCATGAAGGGCAAACAAGGATGCGCATACAAGCAAAGGCTGGGCAATGGGCATCCAATTCTTGTGAGACATTCAATTCTGGAGAAGTGGAGGACTATACCGTTGACGTAGTGAACTTAGGGCAAGCCAGGTTGGCGGGAGGAGACAATAACCCGAACGGATCAGATCATTATGGTGAGCAGAATCTAAAACCGTCCACTGATTTGGAGGCAGGCGTTGAAGGAGAATTGCTTATCACTACCTATCCAAACCCTTCTGATGATATGGTAACATTAGCTGTAGAGGGAGGTTCAATGAACAGATTCAGCTACAAGGTAATTGATCTTGTAGGGCAAGTGGTTGACCAGCAAATGGACGTGTACGGTCAAAGCACACGTA
>DTRI01000395.1 GCA_012966015.1 Flavobacteriales bacterium
GAAATATTAACCTATGGGCGCCCCAGATCAGTAGAATTACTCATATTAATAGATCGCCGCTTTTCCAGACAGCTACCCATTGAGCCCAACTATGTGGGCAAAACTGTTGATACGGTAGAAACTCAGAGAGTTAGGGTGGAGTGGAAAGAGCTTGACGGAAAGGATCAGGTTTATTTGGAAACAGAATAAGAGTAACGTGAATGGAAGATAGAACAGCAATAAAAAAGCACCTGAGCACCAAACATCTGTTGGGTATTAAGAATATTACCGCTGATGATATTAACCTGATATTTAGCACAGCGGATAATTTCAAGGAAGTACTGAACAGACCGATCAAAAAAGTTCCCTCTTTGAGGGATATTACCGTTGCCAACCTCTTTTTCGAGAATTCCACCAGAACCAGAATTTCATTTGAGTTAGCTGAAAAACGACTTAGTGCCGATGTGGTTAACTTCTCAGCTTCCACATCTGCCTTAAAAAAGGGCGAAACACTCGTTGACACAGTCAATAACATTCTGGCGATGAAAGTGGACATGGTCGTAATGCGCCACCCGAATCCCGGTGCCTGTATTTATCTCTCCAAGCATATAGATGTGAACATTATCAATGCCGGGGATGGAGCACATGAGCATCCTACACAGGCTTTGTTAGATGCTTACTCTATCAGAGAGGAGCTCGGGGAAGTAAAAGGGAAAAAGGTCGTTATTGTTGGTGATATTCTTCACTCAAGGGTAGCGCTCTCCAACATATTTTGCCTTCAAAAGCTAGGGGCAGAAGTAATGGTTTGTGGCCCGACGACTTTAATGCCCAGGCACATCAGCTCATTAGACGTCAAGGTCGAACACAACCTGAAAGAGGCACTGGAATGGTGTGATGTTGCGAATATGCTGAGAATACAGCTCGAAAGACAGGAAATCAAGTATTTCCCATCCCTCAGAGAATATACCATGATGTTTGGCTTGAATTCAGAGCTATTGGACTCTTTGAGTAAGAAAATCACTGTGATGCACCCAGGACCGATAAATCGAGGGGTTGAAATTACCAGCGAGGTAGCGGATTCCGACCAATCAATTATCCTTAATCAGGTGGAGAATGGGGTAGCTATCAGAATGGCAATACTCTACCTCCTGGCCGGTAAAATTGAGAAGCCTGCATAGGGAGATAATTAACCGAATAGAAAGCACAGTATATTTTTGTACATTTGCAACCCAAGTCACTATAAATTTCAATAAAGAACACTGGTAATGGAGAATTTTACAGTCGATAAGCAAGAGCGATACACATTGGTTAGTGTACATGTTGAAAAACTTGATAGTCGCGTTTCTCCAGCGTTAAAATCTGAGCTGGTACTGGTAAATAGTGGAGGAGAGAAGAACATTATCATGAATCTGGAGGAATGCAGGTATTGTGATTCATCAGGATTGAGTGCAGTATTAATAGGCAACAGAATTTGCAACGAGAATTCCGGAACTTTTGTGCTATCCGGCTTGCAGGAATCGGTACAAAAACTAATTTCCATTTCTCAACTAGATACCGTTCTCACCATTGCTCCTACCCTCGATGAGGCAATTCAGCTTGTCTATCTGGACGACCTGGAGAAAGACATCAATAAGGGCAAGGAATAGGTTCCATCCATTTTCCCCGAATAGTTATCGTATGATGCACTCCAGATTCACTTATGTGAGTGCTGTTCTAACAGTCCTTCTCTGTATTTCTCAATTTTATTCTTACGGGCAGGCCAGGCAGCTACAAATCCTTTCCTGGAATGTTCAGTTACTTCCATCCATTGCCTTTTACAAAGGGCAGATGAAGAGAGCGCCGCTCATTGTGAATAAATTGAAAGATTCAAATTATGATGTAATTGTTTTTCAGGAGGCTTTTCACAACAAGGCAAGGAAATTGCTTTGGAAAGGACTGATTGAAAGCTTTCCTTATCAGCTTGAACCTGGAAAGGGCGGATTTCTTAAGTTCAACAGTGGAGTTTGGATAATTAGCAAGCTCAAGCTGGAAAGAACCGATAATGTTAAATTTACAAAATGCAGGATACCTTTGGAAGATTGCAGGGCGAATAAGGGTGCATCGTTTGTTGAGGTGATAAAAGATGGACTGAAAGTTCAGATATTTGCAACTCACGTACAGGCAAGGGAAGGTGAGAAATATCAGCAAACAAGAAATTCGCAATTTCAGGAAATGAAAAACCAGCTCATCGAGAAGTATAAAGAAGAGAAAGTACCCCAGATAGTATTGGGGGATTTAAATACGTCTAAATCAAAAACAGAAGATTATTCAAACATGCTCGTTATCTTGGATGCAGAGGATGGAAGACTTGCAGGGGAGCTGCAATATACCTATGATGGCATTCTCAATGACATGGGAGGGTCGCCGAACAAGAAGGTGATTGATTATATACTTATTAATAAAAGGGGAAACCCAGACGTGAAGCTCAATCGCAATGTGATAATATTCCAGGAACAATGGAGTAAAAAAAATGTGGATCTGTCAGATCACTATGCGGTTGAATGTAAACTGATATATTGAGATGAAGAGAAATAATTTGTTCGGTATCGTGCTGATTCTTTTAATATCAGCAACAAGCGTACTAGGCCAATCTACAATGAGCTGTAAGCAGATTGTCGACAAAATGCTATATAAAATTGATCAGGGAAAATCCTTTCGTTATGATCTGATACAAAAGGAACGGCAAAGTGGCAAAATGACTGAAGCCTCGCAGAGTGTCAAATTGAATGTGTCTCCATATAAATTATACATCAATAACCGCAAACCGAATGAAGGAGCAGAAGTGCTTTGGGTGGCGGGAAAGAACAATGGAAAGTGCCTTGTAAATCCGAATGCCTTTCCTTATTTCAATGTAAATCTCGACCCTATGGGATCCTTGTTGAGAAGGGATCAGCATCATACGGTTTTTGAATCGGGGTTTACCTTCTTTGCAAAGATCATAAGGGATGCCATCGTAAAAGCAAAAACGGACTTTGACAAATATTTCAAATATGAAAGCGATATAGAATGGAACGGCAGGAAGTGCTATAAACTTGTGATCACCTATGATGAATGGAGATACGTGCCATACACGGTTCTCAATGGAGAAGACCTCAACGCAATAGGGAAAAAACAGATGGTGAGCGAGTATATGATACTGCATGCTAACGAGGCTGTAGATGATTATGATGATGTAAAAGCAGGTCAGGAAATCCAAATCCCTATTCTGTATGCTAAGCGTACCATACTGTATGTTGATAAACAATATTTTTTACCAATCAGACAGGAGATGTATGATGATAAGGGCTTGTTTGAAATATATGAATTTCACAACCTGAAAGTAAATCCTACTATTCTGGAAGAAGAGTTTAGTGAAGACTACAAGGACTACAACTTTTAACGTTAGCTTAAGTTATTCATATATTTGTTTATCAAATCTAATCCGCAGCTTATGAGAAATATTCAAGAATGGTTAGATGCATATGGTGAAAGCCACCAAAATCCTACCAATAAAGCGATTCACTGGATTTGTGTCCCCGCCATATTTATCAGTATCGTTGGGCTCATTTGGTCCATTCCTTTTCCCTTCGGAGAGCTGGAATTGATTGGCTTGCCGATCAACTGGGCCATGATGACCTTGGTATTGGTATTTATCTATTATATGTCCTTGTCAGTCCGACTGTCAATTGGAATGCTACTGTGGGGCGTGTTTTGTCTGTGGATCTGCGGAATCCTCGAGACCGCAATACCTATTCCTTTATGGGCTACCAGTCTTATCATTTTCACCGTTGCCTGGATCGGTCAGTTTTGGGGTCATAAAGTAGAAGGCAAGAAGCCTTCTTTTATTGAAGACATTCAATTTTTGATGATTGGTCCGGCCTGGCTGATGCATTTTATATATAAGAAGCTGGGAATCGGATATTAGTAGCTTATTTTATATACACCTGAGAGGGAACCACTCAATGCAAAAGCTACTTAGTCTTGTTTTCCTGATCTCATTCAGCCTTGCTTATTCGCAGAAACCGAAACAACCATCCTCAGCAGAAATTTTCCTGAGCATTAAAAAACTCAATGTGTTGGGGAACGTGCTGTACCTGGCAGCTCATCCTGATGATGAAAATACGCGCTTTATAAGTTACTGCGCCAATGAGATGCTCTACAATACCGCGTACCTCGCCTTAACACGCGGTGACGGCGGTCAAAATTTGGTAGGCCCTGAGATAAGGGAGGAATTGGGAATAATCAGAACCCAGGAGCTCCTGGCAGCGCGGCGCACAGATGGAGGCAAGCAATTCTTTACGAGAGCCATAGACTTTGGCTATTCCAAGACAAGCTCAGAAACACAAGAAATTTGGAACCGGGAAAAAGTACTCGCTGACATAGTATGGGTGATTCGCAAATTCCGGCCCGACGTAATCGTTAGCCGATTCCCGGTTGGTGGATATGGAGGCCATGGCCATCACGTAGCTTCCGCTGAGCTGGGCGTTGAGGCCTTTGAGAAAGCCGCAGATAAAACCGCATTTCCTGAACAATTAAAATGGGTGAGCACCTGGAGAGCTCAACGTATAGTAGTGAATACAGGAAGATGGTGGAAAAAAGATATTTCTGCCGATGATGAGGGTGTAGTGGCCCATGACATAGGAAGCTATGTAGAAGAACTGGGCTTGTCCTGCAATGAGCTTGCCTCCCTCAGCCGTACCATGCACAAGAGCCAGGGATTCGGTTCAACCGGGAAGAGGGGAGAGCACGAGGAGTTTTTTGAGCATTTAGGAGGCACACAGGCAAAAGCCTCACTGTTTGAAGGATACTCGACAACATGGGATAGGGTTGAGGGAAGCGCCAATATTCAAAAATCTATTGAGGCTATTATTGAAGGATATGACATTGCCGAACCGTCAAAAAGCATACGTGGCTTGTTGGACTTACGCAGTAACTTGAAAAACCTAAAAGATGAATTTTGGAGGGGAACAAAGCTTGTAGAAGTAGATCAGATTATTCAGGCTTGTGCCGGTTTGTTCCTCGAGGCAAAGTGTGGTGATTTCTCAGCCTCTCCCGGTGATTCCATTCATGTAGACTTCGAGTTGGTCAATCGATCAGATTCAAAAATTACTGTTGCGGGTATATCTTCTAAGATACTTGGCGCGAATTTGCCAATTGCTAGATTGATGAGCAACAATCTCAAATTTGACATTAAAGAGGGTTATGTGCTGCCTGCGTCTGCAAAATATTCGCAACCCTATTGGCTGGAGAAGACTGGCACCCTGGGGACTTATGACGTGAGCAATCAGGAATTAATAGGTACTCCTGAGAATGATCCTGCCATTGAATTTGATATAACTTTGGATGTAGCGGGTCATAAATTGGTTTACACCATACCATTAATCTATAAATGGAATGATCCTGTAAAAGGAGAGCAGTACCGGCCATTTGCAATTACCCCTCCGGTATTTGTCAACTTTTCTGAGTCCATTTTGATTTTTGCGGATGACAATAGCAAAGTCCTAAACCTTCTCATTAAATCTGCTGTAGATAATTTTTCGGGGAAAGTACAGATCAAGGCACCAAAAGGATGGCAGCTAAATAAAAGTGAGTGGGACATCAAATTGGAAAACAAAGGCGATGAGCAGAAAATAACTGCAATTTTAAAACCTACGTCTAAGGCAGTAGATGGTTCTATAACCGCCCAGGTCATTTCTGGAGGCGTGCAATACAACATGGCCCTATCTACTATCGAGTACGACCATATTCCCACGCAATTGTATTTTCCAAGATCAGAAGCTAAGCTGGTACACATAGACCTCGAGAATAAAGGAAGTTTGGTGGGATATATTGAAGGCGCTGGTGATGTGATACCCCAGAGCCTCGAAATAATTGGGTATGATGTCGATATTCTTCAGGAAAGTGACCTTAAACCAGAGAATTTGAAAAAATACAGCTCGATAGTACTGGGCATCCGTGCGTTGAACACCAATGAGCGAATTGATTTTATCATGCCAGCCCTCCTGGATTATGCCAAAGCAGGTGGTACACTCATACTTCAGTACAATACCAAGCACAGGGTTAAGACCGATAATTTTGCTCCATATCCTCTTAAACTTTCCCGAGACCGCGTTACCGAAGAAGATGCAGAGGTGACTTATCTCTTGCCTTTCCACAAGATCTTGAATTCCCCCAATAAGATTACAAATGCTGATTTTGATGGCTGGGTGCAGGAGAGAGGGCTGTATTTCCCAGATGAATGGGACGAAAAGTATGATGCTGTCCTCGGATGGAATGATAAAGGAGAAGAGAGAAAGGATGGCTCCTTGCTGGTAGCTGAATACGGAGAAGGCCACTATATCTATACAGGGATTTCGTTTTTTAGAGAATTGCCCGCTGGAGTGCCCGGTGCATACCGCTTGCTGACCAACATCATTTCCTATGGAAATTAATGAAGAACCCAATCTTCAAGAAGACTCCCCGCCATTGTTTAAGTCCTGGAGTGGTTGGTATTTATTATTAGTCGGTAGTCTCGTCGGATTGATTATCCTCTTTTACCTGTTTACAACCCATTTTTCATGAGCTATATCGACTGGGCGGTATTAATTGGTACCCTTGCCTTCATTGTTACGTATGGGGTTTGGAAGACAAGAGGCAGTAAAGACCTCGAGAATTTCCTAAAAGGCGGCAATGAGGC
>DTRI01000396.1 GCA_012966015.1 Flavobacteriales bacterium
ATTTCCGCAAGCTTGGAAGACCGGAGAAGGCACTTGAGCTTTACGAAATTGCCCTGTCAAAGGAGATTCCCTATAAGGCTGACGTAGATGATATTAAAGGCAGGATTGAAAAACTTAAAAACGAATAGCGCTTCCCAATGAGCGTATTTATACCCGACATAGAAACGGCCTCGACAGAGGATATTGCGGCCTACCAGCATACCAGGCTGCAGGAAGCCTTGTCCTATCTGAATAAAAAGTCTAAATATTATCAGGGCGTATTCCAGAAAAGTCAGGTTGATATAGCTGCGATTAAATCCGTTGAGGATTTGCGTCATATACCGACTACCTCAAAAGACGATCTGCAGCAATACAATGACGACTTCATTTGCGTGGGCAAAGAACGGATAGTGGATTACATCACCACCTCAGGAACATTAGGTGATCCGGTAACCTTTGCAATGACCGATGCAGATCTGGATAGGCTGGCATACAATGAACAAATCTCATTTGGCTGTGCAGGGCTGGATTCCAATGATGTTGTTCAGCTAATGGTTACCAATGACCGGCGATTCATGGCGGGAATGGCTTACTTTCTCGGCTTGAGGAAGCTCGGTGCGGCGGCCATAAGGGTTGGGCCGGGAATTCCGGAGCTGCAGTTCGATTCTATCGAAAAGTTTAAGCCCTCCACGTTGGTGCTCGTGCCTTCATTCATTTTAAAGCTAATAGAATATGCGGAGGCGAATGGAATAGATTATAAAAAATCGAGTGTGTCCAAGGCGGTATGCATTGGAGAGTCCTTGAGAAATGCCGATTTCAGCTTAAATGCGTTGGGACAAAAAATAAAGGATAAATGGGATATACATTTGTATTCCACATACGCTTCTACGGAGATGGGAACAGCCTTTACCGAGTGCCGGGAGGGAAATGGCGGACACCACCACCCTGAAATGATTATTGTCGAATTTTTGGATGAGAAAGGGAATCCCGTACCTGAAGGAGAAGCAGGCGAAGTAACGGTTACCTCTTTGGGTGTTGAAGCCATGCCATTGCTGCGGTTTAAAACCGGCGATATTTGTCATCATCATCTGGATAAATGCGAGTGCGGTAGAACAACGAAGAGGCTGGGCCCCGTTATTGGCAGGAAGCAGCAGATGATCAAATACAAGGGCACCGCATTGTACCCGCCAGCACTTTATGACATACTCAATGAAATTGAAAGCGTGAAAAATTATGTGGTTGAGGTGAGCACAAATGAATTGGGCACCGATGATATCTTAATCAGGATAGGTACCGATAACCCCGCTGAGCACTCGTTGAAGACCCTGAAAGATCATTTTAGAGCCAAATTACGCGTGGCACCGGAAATTGAGTTTCACGAAACAGCAGAAATTGCAAAAATTCAGTTTCCTGACATGAGTAGAAAACCCATACTGTTTTTTGATAAGAGATAAAAATTGGAAACAGATTCACTGATATCATTAAATAATATTACAAAAGTCCACAGTGGTTCAGATGTGGCGGCAGTAGCGGGAATAACCGTTAAAGTTCAGAAAGGTGAAATATTCGGACTGCTTGGACCCAATGGAGCAGGTAAAACCACTACGATTTCTATGCTCTGTGGTATCTATAGACCTACTGCTGGATCGATAACCGTCGATGGCATTGATGTTGAAAAAAACCCGTTGAAACTGAAATCAATAATAGGAGTTGTACCTCAGGAAATTGCGCTGTATCCTACCCTTACAGCACGGGAGAACTTGAATTTTATTGGCAATATGTACGGACTCTCCGGAGCTGATTTAAACGACAGAATAGCAGAGCTGTTAACTGTTTTTGATCTGGAAAGTACTGCCGATAAGAAAGTGCACCAGTGCTCAGGAGGAATGAAACGGCGCATCAATCTCCTGGCGGGAATCGTTCACAATCCCAAAATTCTATTTCTGGATGAACCTACTGTCGGGGTGGATGTACAGTCTAGATCGACAATAATTGATTACTTGTTGGGGTTAAACCAATCAGGTATGACGCTAGTGTATACATCACACTATTTAGAAGAGGCAGAGCGGCTCTGCTCAAACATTGCCATCATTGATGCCGGTAAAATTATTGCGGAAGGCTCACCGGGTGCGCTAAAAGAGAATCACGCCGAAGCACGTAATCTCGAAGATGTATTTCTAAATTTAACGGGAAGGCACGTACGGGATTAAAGTAATTTAACAGCGGTGCATTTATGCGTATATTGAGTGCAGTAAACCTAAATTTTTCGGATATTTGTAGCTGAAATTAAGAGGGATATTTCTCAATTGAGCAAAGCGAGACAAATAATCGCACCAGAAGTTTATGATAACCTTCGTCCCTACAGGGATGAAGAGGTTGCAGAAGTTTTCGGTAGAATAGTAGGCACGCCGCAATTCCTGCTGATCATGAAATACTTATGGCCGGAAAAAACGGACGGGGAATTGCTGGCAATCGGTGCTGAGATCAATTCTACCCATGAGCTGCAGAAGCGTATTATGCATCCGGGCATAAGACGAATTATTGAGAACTCTTCCAGCGGGCTTTCCTGTTCAGGATTTGACCAATTAGATAAAGATAACGCGTATGTGTTTATTTCTAATCATCGGGATATTTTCCTCGACGCCGGTATTCTGCAGATCTTATTATTTGAGCTTGATATTCCTACAACTGAAGTTTCCTTTGGCAGTAACTTGCTGGAAATCGACTTATTCGGTGACGTTGGCAAAAGCAATAAGATGTTCACGGCATACAGAGGTGAAGGAACGAGAAAAGAGATATATGATAAGACCTTGAACTTTTCCAGGTATGTACGGCATACGGTGTTGAATGAAAATCACTCTGTTTGGCTCACGCAAAGGAACGGCAGGACAAAGGATGGCCTGGACAGGACCGAAGAACGCGTATTGAAGACATTAAACATGAGCGCTGAGCGTACACTGGAAGGATTTGCTGAACTCAACATTATTCCAATGACAATTTCCTATGAGTACGATCCATGTGATTTATTGAAAACAAGGGAATTGTATGAATCCAGGGATAGGGAATACATCAAATCATCAGATGAAGATCTGAAAAGCCTCGTCTCTGGCGTGGTCGACTTCAAAGGCCGCATACACGTGGAGCTTGGAAAACCTTTGGCGCCGGAACTCGATAAGATTACTGCACAAGGCGACTCGGAACAGATTAAATGCATCACTGAAATATTGGACATTGAAATAAACGACAACCTAAAGAAATGGCCTGTTAACTACATTGCCGCTGATTTGCTAAATGATGCCAGGGAATTCTCGTCAAAATATAATGAAGATGAGAAAACCAGGTTTGAGCAATATGTTAACAATAAATTAGATCAGCTGGATGGAAATCCGGTTGAATTGAGACAAATGTTTTTAAATATATATGCCAACCCTGTATTGAGGATGGAATTGCAAAGAGTGTAAACATGTTGTATCCGTCGATGCAACAGAAAAATGATTAAAATGAAAAATAACCTGGCGTTAATAGCGGTCTTATCTTTTACGATGATATCTTCTTTCACCTTTGCCCAAAAGGAATCGAAGAAGAAACATGAAAACCACTATAGGAAACAGGCCCCCGTAGAAACGGATGTCTATAAAATTAAAATTGAGGATGCCCATTCACAGGCGAAATTCACGAGTATACGCATCACCGTTACCAATAAAACTTCTGATTTTCTGATCTTCAAGCCTTCCGAGATAGTGTTTAAATATGATCACGGTGATTATAATGTGGAGGAAAAGGAAATCAGGATCAAGCCTAAAGGCAGTGTTACCCGAAGCTTGAAGACAAGCGGAGGGAAAGAATTTCATGTTAAGAACATGAGCATTGTGGTAAACTGCTTGTACTTGCTGTCAATAGATGAGGAGGGTATAGCTGCACCTGATTTTGACTTGCCGGCATCAGTGGACAATTTTAAAGCTGGCGGCTTTGAAGTATCATTAAAAAAGCTGGTGAAGAAAACAGATGAAACGGTGGCCTCGTTTTCAGTGGTCAATGCAGGTAATGATTATGCCATAGTAACAAACGGGAAATCTACAGTTAAATTAGAGGATGATCGGGAATTTCTGACCTCGGACAGTAATCGCGTAAATGCAAAGATCCTCAATCCTGGTGATGAGATGAATTTGACAGTCATATACAAAGTGCCCGTTAGCATTACGGATATGCAGTTCGCCAACATGAAGATAATCTGGAAAAACACTTTTTCAGAATCGACGGCAGTAAAATTAGCAGGGCATACGTTTAAGCTGGAAATTGATCCAGGGCTTACCATGGGTAAGAATAATTAGCTGGAAAGAATAGAATTGAATAGAATTGTAATTGCTTAACAAGCGTATGGCCAATCGCAATCAGCATAGAAACCCCCAAAAGATAAGATGATGAAATATATACTAACACTGTGCTCCATAATGTTATTTAGCACTATAGGAACTCAAATATTTGCACAAGAAGACTCCAAACATGAGTACCACTACAAACAATTGGACCCTATAGAAACCGATGAGTATAAGATAGAAATAGCAGATGCACACTCGCAAGCCGAGTTTACGGTGATGAAAGCTAAGATTACCAACAAAACTTCAGACTTTCTGATTTTTAAGCAATCTGAGATTCTATTCAAATATGAACATGGAGATGTAAAGCATGAGGGTAAGGATATTATTATAAAGCCCGGGGGGTCAGTCTCCAAATCGATAAAAGTCACTGGTGGCCTTCAGTTTCATGTAGAGAAATTGAGCGTAATTTATGACTGCTTTTATCGGCTATCTGCAGAAAAAGAGCTGGTAAAAGCTCCTGACTTTGACATTCCCGGATCAATCAATGAGTTTAAAGCCGGTGGATTTCAGGTGACCATGAAAAAGTTGGACAAAAGAACGCAGGAAACAGTGGCCAATTTTAACGTGATATACACGGGCAATGATTATGGTATAGTAACCAGCGGGAAGACGGCTGCCAGATTAGACGATGGCAGAGAATTTGCATCTACAGCGGGTAAAAAAATAAAATTGAACGTTCTTGCTCCCGGAGAAAAAAAGAAGCTGACGGTGTCGTACACCATCCCGGGCAAAACGGCAGATATGCAACTGGTGAACATGAAGATCATCTGGAGAACTACATTTGTGGAGTCTAAAGCCATCAAGTTAGCTGCGCAAACTTTAAATTTTACGGTTAATTAGCAGTTAGGCGATTCAGAGAACCAGTATATGCTAAATTCTTTTTTACAGAAGGAAGGGCTTCGGGATTGGGGTTTAAAAACTATTGGGCAAGACCCTTTTATGAAGTTATCAAGAAGATTTATGATAGCAAGTATAAAGTTTAGAAATACAATTACCTGAATTAATCAGAGGTTAGCAGGGTACCCAAGTTCAAATAAAGCATTTAAAAACCCCTCACTGAAATTTCAGTGAGGGGTTTTCTCTATTCGCAGAACGTATAGCTTAGCTTACTTCAAACCTTTCTTCCACACTAAGGCAGCTAATTTTTTACCTCCAATAGCATATGATTCAGCTACTCTTGTGGGTATGTCAAAATCAAAGCCCATCATTTGCGAACCCTGAGCGTTTTTCATTAGTTGCTTAGATATGACTTTATCCTTGTTGTCCGTTTCCACCCAGATGAACTCAAAATCTACGTAAGAAGGCATCTTGGAAATACCAATATTGTACCCCGGATAAATAAACGTGGTTTTTACAATAAGGGTGTACTTTGCACCTGATACTCCTTCTCCAGCAGTTACAGAGGCTTTTTCCAGAACTTTATTAAAAAGTTCCTCAAATTTAGGCTTGTATCTTTCGTCTCTGGCCTTTTCCCAGTTAACTTTCCATGTATCTCCCGTACCGGCTTGCTTTTCATTTTTTTCTTTAACTTTCGTATCAACATATTCCTCTTCGGTTTGATTACGTTTCCACACGTGCAAATTTTCATAGTCATATTCAATGTTGATTTTTGTTTGCCCTTTTAAAAATTTAAAATCCTTGGCACCCTCAACAAACTTTTGAGAATGTGCAAAGGTGAATGCCATCATAAATGCGGCTAATAAACTTAGTTTTTTCATAGCGGATATTTCAAATAGTGGTTAGTGGTGTTAATTTTGCTGGAAAGATAATAGAAAATTTGTAGATACAATGGGTGATTGATGTAAATCTTCCTGTCTTTAGATATTGCCAATTCTATTTCCTTATATTCGTTTGTATAATATATTAAATTGTTAACGCTATTGAGAATCAGATAGCTGAATATCAAAATCAAGCTTAAATATTTCTTCACCATACTATGAAAAATCGCTATGCTCAGACCGCTCTGCTGTTGCTAATACCCTTATATCTACTTGCACAGCCTAAACTCTCTACAGACTTTACTGTAACCACTGCAGCACCATTTCCAGTTATAGATGCTGGAAGCAAGGAGTACTTTTCCGACGGAACTTATGTGGTATCCGTGAAAACGCGTGCGCAGAAGGTTACTATACAGAAGTTTAGTATCGATGGCATGAAGGAAGTGACGAGAAAAGAATACACTGAATGGCCACCTTATCTAAAGGTCCAAAGTGTAATGAAGATGAAGGGTAAACTGTACTATATATATGCTTCTTACGATAAAAAGGGAAAGTTCAACACTATTTACAGTAGAGAGATAAATACTGATGATCTGTCTCTTGGCGCTGAAATAATGCTCTTTAAATCCGAAAAGAAAATAATTCCGAGTGGTGGTACAGGAGGTGTTGGTTTTATGGGAATGGCAATAGGTGGTACCATGATCAAGGTCTTCAAATCCTTCGATGAATCGAAGATTTTGTTATGCTACCGAAATGCACCAAAAGAACGTGATGATCGTATAAACTTCGATGTGTTGGGCTTTCATGTGTTTGATGCAAACCTTGAAAAACAATGGGGCGGCAACATTAAGATGCCGTACACGGAAAAAGTAATGAATAATTTGGCTTATGGCATAGACAAAGATGGAAATGCATATATGCTGGCCTATATTACCGAGAAGAAAAATTTCGAATTATTTTCTATTAGTGAGAGCCAGGAGCTAACTACTCATGAGCTGGATGTTGAAGGAAGCTTGTTTTTCAAGAAGATGAATTTATACGAGAATGCTGATGGAAATCTCGTTGTAGCAGGGTTGTATTCCAATGGCCTGGATTTTAAAATGAGCTGGACAGGAAGCTCTACCTATAGTTATAATGTAAACGGGATTGTTCAATATACCATGACCAAGGATGGTAATGTTCTGAGCACTAATGATATTGAATTTCCCATTGAGCTGATTAATATGTATAAATCAGCTCGTGCAAAAGCGAGCAATGAGAGAAGAGAATCAAAAGGTAAAGCCGGAATTAGTGATCTGCAAATGCGGGAAATAGTAACAAATGAAGATGGAAGCACCATCTTCCTTGCCGAGCAGCACTATTCAAAGAGAGTGTACTCAGGAAAAAGTACCAAAACGTACTATTATTTTGCAGATATGGTAATCACCAAGATTGACAAAGACGGTAAGGTGGTTTGGCAAAAGAAAGTTCCTAAATCCCAGATGGGCATGACAGGAAAAGGTGGCATGGGTGTCGCGTATGTCAAGGGTAAGGATTCTCATTATCTGCTCTACCTTGACAATGTTAAAAATGCAGATATACCGCTCTCCAAGGTGCCGGCACAGCATCGGGATGGAAGAGGAGGCTTCCTCACCGCGTACAAGATAAATGATGCAAGTGGTGAAGTGGAAAAGCATACTATTTTCGACGTCACAAATGTGAAAGACATGCAGGCTTATCAGTTTAAAACCACCAGGATCTTTGAGGTGAAGGACAATGTGTTCATGGTCGAAGTTTACATCAAAGGCAAGCAGGACTCGATGATTAAAATGGAGCTGAATCAATAGATTGAGCCTTCTTCAGGGAAGTTAAACGCGATTTGTTTGGTGTTCCTGAGTCGTGTAAGCCTTCATCTATCTAAGTAGAACCATCGTGATAAACGCAGCACTCAAACAAAGCGATGACACCTTGTTCATAAGCATAGCATTCGCATAATTTGCATTGCCTGGATCGGCTGTTACTTTCCGTTGCCACCGGTAAAATACGATCAGTACGGGTAATCCCAATCCAAGGTAAATTCCAATATTCATGATCTGATTGTTCGAAAGGTAGCCGAGAATAAGCACCGTTGAAGCGATCAAAAACAAGATGGCAGAGAACAGGAATGTCCCCTTAATTCCCAACAGCATGCTCAGCGTTCTATCTCCTTGTGCATCATCCTCCACGTGCTGGTACACCTGTGTTAACGGATAGGAACCCAACAGGAATAGTGAGCTTACCAATGCCGCGCTCAGATTATAGGTGGATTGCAGTCCATCCATAGAATTACTTACCCCGTATTGAATGGCCAGATAGGTGAAAGCTCCCTGGAATATAACCACGGATGCCGTTCCCGGAATCGGATATCTTTTTAGCCTTATCCTGTCGTTGCTATAGGCTTTCGATACCAACATGTAGATCAGTACGAGCATTGAAAATAGGGGCGACAACAGGTATGAACATCCAATGGCCAGCAAGTCAAAGATCAACACAACATAAATCAATGTGGAAGAAACCTGTGGGGGCTTCTCAAGGCCACCGATACTGGAAGTATCCCTGTCAAAATAGGAGTTGTACCCGTTGCTGCCTGGATAGACAAGCAAATGAAAAATGGCAAACACATACAGTGCGCGGTAGGGATCAATATCATCACCTTCCAGATTACTCAATGCGAACCAATAAATGGGCATCAGGTAAATAGAAAATGGAATACGCAGCAACGTTATTGTGCCGATCAGCTTTTTCATGTAAAACTGCGTTTTGGTGAGCCAGCCTAAACTACTCATTATTCCCTTAAAAACATGTACTTTTGATCTGAATATCAGATAGAAATGAGTAAAATAGTAGCCCTCGCAACCGCCATACCGAGGTACAAGTATCAGCAGGAAGACATAGCCGCATATATGTCGTCGGAATTGGGCTTTGGCTTAAATGGTAAGTCGCGCGAGATCAACTTGCTGTACAAGAAAACGAAGATAAAAAATCGCTATTCTGTTATTCCGGATTATCAGAGCTCAAAAGGCGCGAAGGTATTGTTTGTGGATGATGATGTAGTGCCTTCAGTCGATGATAGGATGGAGCTCTATAACAAAGAGGTATTGCCGCTGTCCATTTCCGCCATTGCCGAATGCATGAAGGAAGCCAACAGCAACAGCGCTAAGAAGATAGCATTGGGCGATATTACACATTTGATAACGGTGAGCTGTACCGGGCTGGCGGCTCCGGGCCTGGAAATAGAACTGTCGGAGTATCTAAAGCTTGCCCCTGAGATATCGAGATTTGGTGTGAACTTTATAGGGTGCTATGCATCTTTTCACGCCATGAAGATGGCTGATGATATTTGCAGGTCCAGGAAGGAGGCGAAGGTGCTCATCGTATCCGTAGAATTGTGTACCATTCACTTCCAAAAGGAAACGGACAAAGACAACCTGCTGGCAAATGCCATATTCGGCGATGGGGCGGCGGCAGTGCTGGTAACCCCTGATGATTTTGCCGCTGAGAATTTTGATAAGCAATTGAAGATGGAGTCTTTTTGCACGCATGTATTGCACAAAGGAAACAAAGACATGGCCTGGAAAATATCCTCCAAGGGCTTTTTGATGCGGTTATCATCCTATATTCCCGATCTGGTAGATGAGGGAATAGGCCCACTGGTAAATTCCAGCTTGAGCCGGTTGAATTTGAAGTATGAGTCTATCGACCACTGGGCAATTCACCCGGGAGGCAGTAAGATACTCGAAGTTTGCCACCGTATCCTCGAGCTGGAAAATGGCGCACTGGAGGCCTCCTATAAAATTCTTGCCGAATATGGTAATATGTCATCACCTACAATCTTATTTGTGCTCAAAGAGCTATGGGATAACCGGATTGCGTGGAACAGGCCCCAAAATATTTTTGCGGCGGGATTCGGCCCTGGAATCACCATGGAATCGGCCGTATTTTCTACCGCCAGCTGATCGTGCCCGTTTCTTTTAAATATCGCTCTGAGAAAGAAGAGCTGCTGGATCAGCCTGATATTCCACAACAAGATCTGTTTCGAAATTTATTTGAGCTGGATAAGATCAATAGAATGCTGGGTGGCCACAGCGCTACCTTGCAGGGGCTGGAGCGCCTAATGACGGATAAGTCGAAAGTTTACAAGATCATTGATCTCGGATGCGGAGGTGGAGACACCTTACTGGCAATTCACCGCTGGGCCGCTGTAAACGGCTTTAAAGTAGAGCTCACCGGAGTAGATCTTTTAAAAGACACAATACAATATGCCGCTGTTTATTGCGCTGACATTGAGGATTTGGAATTAGTTCAATCAGATTTTGAGCAGCTGCCCAGATGGGAAAATGAATATGATATCTGCATATGCTCCCTGTTTTGTCATCATCTCTACGGCGAAAAACTTGAAAAGTTGATAAAGACAATGCATCGTATGGCGAACATTGGCCTCGTTATAAATGATCTGCACCGACATCCATTGGCCTATTACAGTATATCAATCCTCACGCGAATGTTGTCTAAATCTGTTTACGTTCGCAATGATGCACCTCTGTCAGTCCTCAGAGGATTCAGTAAAGCAGAACTGGCGGATTTACTGTTAAAATGTGGCCTTGACCAGCATACCCTGGAGTGGAAGTGGGCATTTCGATATCTAATTGTTTGTCATCAGTAAATAACCCTGCGATTTGGCTGAGAACAATTACGATGTAGCGATTATTGGTGGGGGCCTGGCTGGAATAGCAGCATCTATTCTCCTCGCAAAGGCGGGAAAAAGGGTTATCCTCTTTGAGAAACATAAATACCCCTTTCATAGGGTATGTGGAGAGTTTGTATCCAATGAATCACGTGATTTTCTGATATCCCTGGGCCTGAATATTGAGGAGCTCGAGCTCCCTTCTATCGACAAATTGAACATATCTACTTCGAATGGAGGTATGAAGACCTTTCCCCTGAATCTGGGAGGATTTGGTATCTCGAGATATCTCTTGGATCATAAGCTCGCTGATATTGCAAAAAGCAACGGGGTAGTGGTAATGGAGGGAACTGCAGTGATGGATCTTGCCTTTCACGATGCGCTCGAGCTTCACGAGATTTCAACTTCGGATAATACATACACTGCCAGGATAGCCATTGGAGCCTTCGGTAAGCGTTCGGCAATTGATAAGCAAATGAACAGGCCCTTTATCAGAAAACCGTTGCCACCTGGGCGCAACTTCACAGCGGTGAAGTACCATGTTAAGGCTAACTTGCCTGATGATGTAATAGAATTGCACATCTTCAAGGATGGGTATTGCGGAATATCAAAGGTGGAAGGAGAAGGCAGATATTGTATGTGCTACCTAACCACGGCTGCCAGTCTTCAGCAATTTGGGGGCGATATTAAAGCGATGGAGGAGGGAGTGCTGTTCAAAAATCCAATACTGAAGGAGTACCTGACCCATTTCCCCTCACTCTACGCTGATCCCCTGGTGATATCCCAGGTAAATTTCAGTCGGAAGCTACCGGTGGAAGACCATGTTTTAATGACAGGCGACGCTGCTGGTTTGATCACACCCCTCTGCGGAAATGGTATGAGCATGGCACTGCACGCTGCTGCACTGGCAATTCCTATGGTTGAGAAGTTCCTGGAGGGCACACTGAATAGAATTGAGCTGGAGAGAGCATATACAAATAACTGGAACCAGCTGTTTTCAATGCGCCTTAAGGTGGGGCGCGCGCTTCAGCATTTGTTCTTCGACGAGCGTTTGATACAATACACGCTGTCTGCATTACAGCCATTTCCTTCACTGAGCAATTATTTGATTGGGCGTACGCACGGCAAAGCTTTTGTCAGTAAGTAGACGCAATCTTCTGAGCTATTAGAGCTAATCTGTCCGGGGCAGACAGGGATCAATTCGTGTTATAAATGCAGAATATGATATTCTGTGCCGTTGCTCCATGGAATGGGCAGAGAGATTCATTACTTTTGCAGCATGATGAAAAGAGGAGCTACAGTCGCCTTCCATACATTGGGTTGCAAACTGAATTTTGCCGAAACTTCTACCCTGGCCAGAGATTTACAGGTAGAAGGATTCAAAAGGGTAGCATTTAATGAAATCCCCGACGTATTTGTCATCAACACCTGCTCTGTAACAGAGAATGCAAACAGAAAGTGCAGACAGGTCATTAGCAAAGCCCGGCGGATTGCCCCAGATGCGGTTATTGCAGTTACAGGCTGTTTTGCGCAGCTTAAACCAGAAGAAATAGCTGATATCCCTGGGGTGGATATGGTGCTGGGTGCCGCAGATAAGTTTAAGCTGACAGAGCATCTTTTGAATTATAAAAAAAACGCTGCTGCGAAGATTTACTCCTGTGAGATCGATCATGTCAATGAGTTTATACCGTCATATTCAAAAGGAGATCGAACCAGGGCATTTTTAAAGGCACAGGATGGTTGCGACTATTCTTGTTCGTTTTGCACAATTCCGCTTGCAAGAGGTGCGAGCAGAAGCGATACCATAGAAAAGATCGTTGCATCGGCACAACAATTAGGTGAAGAAGGAATTGTGGAGATCGTTTTGACCGGTATCAATATCGGCGACTTCGGTAAAAATAATGGGCTTGACCATCCCGAAGAGTTCATTGACCTTATCAGGGAGCTGGATAAAGTGGAGAGCGTGGAAAGATTTAGGATTTCGTCAATTGAACCCAACTTACTCAATGATGATATCATTGAATTTGTGGGTGCGTCAAAACGTTTCATGCCTCATTTTCATATACCCTTGCAGTCGGGCAGCAACAAGATCCTGAAATTGATGAAGCGCAGGTATCTCAAAGAACACTATGCAGCTCGTATTGAAAAGATCAAGAATACAATACCTGATTGCTGCATCGGAGTGGACGTAATTGTCGGTTTCCCGGGTGAGACGGATGGGGATTTTTTGCATACCCATAACTTCATTCGTGATTTGGGCGTTTCCTATTTACACGTGTTTAGCTATTCGGAGCGAGACAACACACTTGCAAGTGAAATGCACGGGATGGTTCCAAGGTCCATAAGATTAGAGCGTAGTAAAATGCTCCAGGCCTTATCCGATAAATTGAAGAGAGAATTCTACTCAGGCTATCTAAACCAATCTATGAATGTGCTTTTTGAAAGTGAACAAAATTCAGGGGAGATACACGGGTTTTCTGAGAACTATATCAAAGTTTCTGCTCCTTTTGATCCATCGTGGGTCAATCAGGTCATGCAAGTATATGCAAGTGAGTTTGATCCTGAGGGAAATCTTGTGGTTAATCAGCATGTTGATACGGCACAGCCGGCTTCAGCAACCGGTACAACATCTATTCACAACTAATGTATCCAAGAATATCTGATTTACTCCTCGATTTATTTGGCATTGACATTCCCTTGCCCATACAGAGTTTTGGCTTTTTTGTGGCCATTTCATTCCTTGTGGGAGGCTGGGCATTGACACAAGAGCTGAAGAGAAAAGAGTCTGAGGGCCTCATCAGCTCAACCATCAAGAAGGTTTTGGTTGGAGCTCCGGCGTCGTTGAACGATTTGTTATTATCAGGGATCGTAGGTTTTATTGTAGGATACAAACTGCTCTATGCCGGGCTCAATTACGCTGAATTCGTAGTGGATCCACAGCAGTTTATTCTATCATTTGAGGGCAGCATGATCGGTGGGATAGGGGGCCTGGCCATCTCGGCACTCCTGAAATATTACGAGAAGAGAAAGGTACAGCTGGACACGCCTGTAAATGAAGATGTAGAGGTGCACCCTCATGAGTTGATTGGAAATATTGTAGTCATTGCAGCAGTGGCCGGATTGCTGGGTGCAAAGATCTTCCATAACCTCGAGAACATGGATGATTTTATAGCAGATCCAGTCGGGATGCTATTGTCATTCAGTGGCCTTACTTTCTATGGTGGGATGATCTGTGGTACAGCTGCGGTGCTTTATTACGCAAGGAAAAATGGAATAGGAATACTGCCAATGCTGGATGCAGCGGCCCCCGGATTAATCCTGGCTTACGGCGTGGGTAGAATAGGTTGTCAGGTAGCTGGAGATGGCGACTGGGGAATACCCAACGATATGCCTCAACCAGCGTGGTTGTCTTTTTTGCCGGAATGGGTATGGGCCTACGATTATCCAAATAATGTGCTGGGAATAGACCTGCAAAGGGATTTTGCTTTAAAGGGGCTGAACAGTGAAACCGGAAAGGCTTTTCCCACTCCTCTGTATGAAACTGCTATGAGTTTTGTCATATTTGGCATTCTGTGGGGCCTGAGAAAGCGAATAACCATACCGGGAATGATCTTCTCTATTTATCTGGTATTCAATGGTATAGAACGGTTTTTTATCGAAAAAATACGGATTAACACTGTTTATGAGATTTTTGGAAATAATATTACACAAGCTGAGATTATCTCGACAGTTGTGTTTGTGCTTGGCGTTTCAGGTATTGTCTATTTCGCCAAAACTGGAAAACCTGCAAATAAATAAGTAAGTAACCAGTTCTATTCTTTAACTTTCACAAGTCCGCGAAGAGACGCTATTTGTTTTTTGTGCGAGCCGAGCCCTCAGCGTCATGCCGGGCCTGTACGCCCTCCTTTGGTGGGATCCGGCATCTTACTTATCCCAGTCCTTACAAAAGTTCTGAATTACGGTCACCTATCCATCTTCATTCCCAGGTTGAAACACAGGAATGAAAGTATATCAGCTCCTTCTTCTATCCTTTTGGAAGTTGGCTTGCCCGCCCCATGGCCGGCCATGGTTTCAATCCTTGCCAATACCGGGTTGGATCCCCTGTGGTTTTCCTGTAGCGTGGCGATGAACTTAAATGAATGAGCAGGTACTACCCTGTCGTCGTGATCTGCGGTTATTACCATCGTTGCAGGATAGGCAACACCCGCTTTTATATTGTGCAAAGGCGAGTATCCATACAGGTACTTGAACTCCTCCTCGTTTTCACTGGACCCGTAATCCCCTGTCCAGGCCCACCCAATGGTGAACATGTGAAATCGCAGCATATCCATAACACCAACCCCAGGCAGTGCAACTTTAAACAATTCAGGCCGCTGCGTCATACAGGCACCAACCAGCAACCCGCCGTTTGAACGCCCTGAAATGGCCAATTTTTCGGACGAGGTATATTTTTTCTCAATCAGGTATTCAGCAGCGGCAATAAAATCATCAAACACATTCTGCTTATTGAGCTTCGTTCCAGCCTTGTGCCACTCCTCACCGTATTCACCTCCACCTCTGATATTGGCAACCACGTAAATGCCGCCATTTTCTAGAAATATTGTATTGCTAAGGCTAAACCTGGGGGTGATACTAATGTCAAACCCCCCGTAACCATATAACAGTGTTGGGTTGTTCCCATCGAGTTTAACATCGTTGTGATGCACCAGGAACATGGGTATGCTGGTGCCGTCTTTACTTTTGTAGAAGATTTGTTTGGTCACATAATTGGAAAGGTCAAACTTGGTTTGTGGGCTTCTGACCTTTGTAGAAATATTCTTATTTACATTGTATTTATAGACAATCGGCGGAGAGGTAAAGGTTGAATAAGAATAGAATGCCAGCGTATCTTCAATTTTAGAGTTGAGCCCAGACATGCTTCCTATGTTGGGTAATTTGAGCTCATATTTCAGCTTTCCATCCAGCTCATGGACAAAAGCTCTGCTACTTGCATCCTTTAAATAGCGTGCTACTATAGTTCCTCCCGACAGATTTACCCCTCTCAATGGCTCCTCTTTTTCAGAAATAATTACTGTCCAGTTTGAGTCTGCAGGATGCTGAGGGTCAACCAATACCAAGCGGTATTTTGCGGCTCCATTGTTTGTTCTCATCAGCAATTTATCGTCGAAATTGTCTATAACACTGTGTTCGAATTCAAAACCCTTTACAATTTGTTTTATTTCTGAACTTTTGATAGACAAATCCTTGTAGTACATTCCTGAGCCACTGGTTGATTCAGATTCGTAGATGATTAAAAACCTTTCATCTCTCGTTACTTGTGCATAGTAGTTTCTAAGGGGATAATCGGGATTGCTGAATGTCAGTACGTCTTCTGACTGTGGTGTTCCCAGCTTGTGATAGTACACCTTGTGAAATTCATTTTTCATGGACAATTCCGCTCCTTTGGCGGGTTCGTCGTAGCGGCTGTAGTAAAAGCCTTCTCCTTTCCATGAAGCACCTGAAAATTTAACCCATTTTATATGATCCATCATTTGCCGGCCGGTAGCCACATCGAGCACGTAGAACTCGTTCCAGTCTGAGCCACCTACTGATACACCGTATACGGCATATTTGCCGTCATTCGAGATGGTGAAATCCGATAAGGCTACAGTGCCATCCTCCGATAATTTATTTGGATCCAGGAAGACTTCAGGTGCGCCGAGCAACCCCTTTTGACGATACAGCACATATTGGTTTTGTACACCGTCATTTTTGTAGAAATAGTAATACTCACCTTCCCGAAATGGAGCTGAATATTTTGGATAATTCCAGATAGAAGCCAGGCGTTTTTTAATTTTTTCTCTGAAAGGGATGCTCTCGAGGTAGTTCTGTGTTACAATGTTCTCCTCCTTTACCCAGCTCGCCGTCTCTATAGCTGTGTCGTTTTCCATCCAGCGGTATGGATCAGCTACTGTTGTACCAAAATAATCATCTACCTGATTACTCTTTTTTGCTTTCGGATATACTAACGCTTGGGAATAAACGGCGCCTGTAATAAGCAACAATGCCACGGCGCCTATCATACTTCTTTTCATAACTATTGATCTTCTTTAAGAATGTAATTTAAATGTCCAAAAGTATGTAAAATTGACATTCCCCATCCATCGCCCAGGCCTTCCCATCTCGGAAACCCCTTGCGTGTTCACATATTGGCTCAATAACAAATTGTCCTGTTTTATCTACATATCCCCACTTCCCTTTTTTCAAAGCTCCTGCTCTTCCCTCATAAAAATTATCGAGATTCTTCGCTTGGCTCAGAATTACATTAGCGAGGAGATTACATATAAGCAGGACAATGTCTGCTATTCTTTCCACCACCGCACTTGGGCCGTATCCCGATGATGATTTCATGAGAGTTAGAGCTGTATTGTTGGAGTTTTGAAAGGGTGTAGTCAAAAGCATAACCTATATCCAAAAAGTTACCAAGTGTAAATCCGACCATGCCCACCATGCCTTCCACTTTTCTGTATGAAATACCCAGCCAGATGATATTTCTCCAATCGGCCTTTACCGTTACATCAAAAGTTGCAGGCGTTATCATACCCATTCTTACGAGTGTAGAAGGTATTAGCGCGATATCATCATTGATCATGTACTTGTATCCCAGGTGCAGGAATAAGTGTGTGGCCAACTTATTCTGCGTTCCCGTTAAGCTGACGGGTAGCACTTGCCGGGCGGCCAGTCCTGCATAAAAATCTTTGGAGTAGAGCCAAACACCCAAATTGGCATCCGGACTAATTGAGCTCAGGGAACTTACTGCCGGGTCTGGCGCGACTGCCGGCCTGAGCTCACCTGAGCTCACCCTAAATTGCATAACACCAATGGATAGGCCAACGCCTGCCGTTATATATCGGTTGAGTGGGATGTGAATGGCATATGCCAGGTGAGCACCCAGCTTTCCTATAGGCCCCGTATCATCTTTTATTACATAAGCGCCCAATCCCTGATAACTTGATCCTCCTCTTCTGTTATTGCTATTCTTGCTCTTCAATCTGCCGTGGCCGCTAATGAACATGGTCTGTGGTGCCGATTCAAAACCAACCCACTGCGTTCGATAGCCCAATTTTATTTCGTAACACTTTCTGCTTCCCGCCACCGCAGGATTCAGCATAAAGTTATTGAAGTAATACATGCTGTAATGAGTGACCTGCTGTGAGAACAAATCATTGGTAAATAATATACCAATCAGGATTATGGTATGTGCTAAATTCCTTTTCACTTTATTAAACAGTTTCAATATTCGGTTCACAGCTCACAGCAACCAGTTCTTCAGTCTTCTAATAAATACCCATTACCCAATACCCATTACTTAACAATCGTCACCGACCCATAGTGTTTATATCCCGCTGCAAAATTTTCTATAGCTACGTTTTCTATCACGTAATAATAAACACCAAATGGCAGTGGTATTAGCCCTAAAGACGTGCCCTCCCATTGCGGACTCTCTGGCGTATCATATCCTGTTTGTTTGAACACAATGTCTCCCCAGCGGTTATGCACCTTCACTTCGCACTCCGGGTACAAGGATAAGTTCTTGATGTCCCAGGTATCATTAATGCCGTCCCCATTTGGGGAAAATACGTTGGGCACTTCGACGGGACAGGGCTGCGGCTGCACGGTCACAGTCGCCTGTGTCTGGCACCCCTGGCTATCCGTAATATCCACGGTGTACGTTTGATTAACAATTAATCCAACAGCAATGGATGACGTTTGTCCGTTGCTCCAGGCATAGGTATAGGGCGATACCCCCCCCGACGTGACTGTTGCGGTGCCAATATAAATACCGCTTCCTCCTGCGCAGTCCAGCAAGGCTGATATAGCCTCAGCTGTCATCGGAGCCTGATCTACAAGCACATAGGTTTCATTGGTGTCGCATCCGTTGCCGTCAGTTACGGTTACAGTATAAGATCCGGCACAGAGATTGGCAATGGTCGACGCCGATTGTCCGCTACTCCAGTTGTAAGTGAATGGAGAGACTCCCCCCGAAGAGACACTTACCTGGATAACGCCATCGCACACACCGCAAGATGGATCCGACTTAAAATCTAAATTAACTACAATTTCCGCTGGCTCACTCACCGTAGTCATTGTATCGAAAGTGCAGCCCAGTGTATCGGTAATAGTAACAGAGTAGGTGGTGCCGCCTTGTGAACCACATAAACCGGTTGCGGTAGAAGTCGTATCCCCGCTGCTCCATAAATAGGTGTAAGGTGGTTGGCTTCCACCCATGGTTATTGTTGCGGTACCATCGCACACATTAAAGCAGGAGGCATCAGTGGCAGTAATGTTTCTCGTATAATCTGTGGCTTCATTAACGACTACGGTATTTGTTCCATCACAGCTGAGAGGATCAGTAATTGTCACATTATAAGTACCCGGGCACAGGTTGGAAAACGTAAATAATGAGTCAACCGTACCGGTTTGGGTGGTGGTTGTCGAGGCGTTTTCAAAAATGTAGTCATAGGGGCTGCCTGATTGATCTCCACCTCCGCTAGCCCCTAAATTTACCTGTCCATTGCATTGGTTAAAACAGGCGTCAACACTTGTTAATGCGGCAACCAAAGCTGTTGGCTCGGTAATAGTGATGGTTACAACCGTGTCGCATCCAGTGTTATCTGAAACCGTTAGATTATAAATACCTGCGCAAAGACTTGGTGGAGTGAAAAAATCAGTTGTTGTTCCTGGGTCATCCCATAGGTATGTGTACGGCGGGGAACCTCCTGTGGGTAAACCAAACGTAGACGAATATCCATCGCAATCCCCATTGCACTCGACATTCTGTGTAATCATCGTAAAACTGATTCCGCACTGAGAATGTGCTGCTATTGGCAATACAGTTGCCAACAACACAAGAATTACGCTCTTTATGCTGGAATACAGATTCACGGCTTTACAGGCGATTGCAATCTGAAATAGTAATAGATTCTGGTCAAAAATATAAAAGATATAGTATGAGAATATACGGTTTTTAACGCGTTTTGAACAATCGTTCGTTGCTTTTCAAATAATTTATATTTTTACCAACCGATGAACAGGGCACTTATCTTCATTTGTTTTCTGATTTCTACCATGTACTGCATGGCTCAGGAAGGTACAGGTGATTCTACGACTGTCGATACAATTGTTGTGGCTGGAGGCGGCGCTGATACTGTTGTCGCGGCCTATGAAAAAATAGATCAGGAGGCGGAGGAGCTCTATAACCGTGGCATCAGTAAATTCCAAAAAGGTGCTACGCAAGCTGCCATCTCCGATTTTACGGAGGCGATTGCCATCAAACCAACATTTACAAAGGCGTACTACAACAGGGGAAGCGCTAAACACGTACTCAAAGACTATAAAGGTGCTATCGCAGATTTTGACAAAGCCATTGCCAATGACCCACTTTCTGCGGCAGCCCACTTCAGCAGGGGGCAATCCAATTATGCATTGGGTAAAAAGCGAGACGCTCTCCTCGATTACAACCACTGTTTGTCGAACGATATGACAAATGCCAAGGCCTACTATTACCGGGGAGGAATAAAATTCGAGCTGGAAGATTACAAGGGTGCGAAGATGGATTTCAGCCTGGTCATAAAAAATGATTCGAAAAATGCGAATGCTTATAACGACAGGGCCAGCTCTAAGAAAAAGTTGGGCGATGATGAAGGAGCGAAAAAAGACTACGCCAAAGCGGTGCAATTAAATCCAAAATTTGCCATTGCCTATAATAACCTGGGGAGCGTAAAAAAGAAGCTCGGGGATTACAAAGGAGCTGTGCTGGAGTACAGCCTTGCAATAAAAATCAAGCCCGACTATTACATTGCACTGAATAACAGAGGCAGCGCCAAATTTGAGTTGGAGGACTATAAGGGGGCAATTGCCGATTTTACGGCATCAATTAAGATAAAGACTGACTATGCCTACGCCTATAACAACAGGGCTGCTACGAAATGCAAGCTGGAAGATTATAATGGTGTGATTAAAGATTGTAACGTAGCCATTAAGCTGAACGCTAAATACGGATATGCCTATCTCAACAGAGGTATTGCCAAGGAAATGCTTAGAGATCCTGAGGGCGCCTGTGCCGATTGGACGAAAGCTGAGGAGTACGGAATAAAGACAGCGAAATCCTATTTACAAGATTGTAACTGATAGATGAGATTGCACCTTAACATACTGGTTATTTGTACACTGCTATGCTCGGCGGGGGTTGTTCGTGCTCAAAATGTAGAGTTTGACAAGAAGAACTTCAAGGACGACAAAAAAATGTTTAAGGAAGCCCGAAAAGAATTGAAGGAAGGGGACGAGTACTTCGAATACAGTCGCTTTACCACGGCCCTGGGACACTATATAAAGGCACAAAAATTCAACCCGGAGAATGCCACACTTAATTATAAGGTTGGCAAATGCTATTTACGCACGGTTTCAAAGGTCAAGTCCATACCGTATTTGGAGAAGGCCTATAAGCTGGAGCCGGGAGTAAACCCGGAGATCCGGTATTTGTTGGGTGAAGCCTATCACCTAAATTATGAATTCGACAAGGGAATAGTAGAATACAAGGCATATCGCCTAAATATGGGTATAGACGATGCGAAGGAGAGCAACAGGATGATGAAGATTGTAAACAAGAAAATAGAGGAATGCAATATGGGCAAGAAACTGGTGGCTAACCCAATTAGGGTTTTTATTGACAATATTAAAGCTGTCAATTCTCCATATCCAGAGTACAGCCCACTAATTTCTGCTGATGAGTCGGTTTTGATATTTACTTCGCGGCGAAGCAATACTACCGGAGGGGGAATGGACGAAGGTTCAGACTTTCAATATTTTGAGGATGTGTATATGTCACGCATGGTTGACGGTGAATGGACCGCTGCCGTCAATTTGGGCTCTCCCATCAATACGAATGAGCATGATGCTACTGTTGGCCTCTCTCCTGATGGCCAGAGCTTGTTTGTTTATCGGTATAAGATGAATGACGGTGGCGACATATATCAGTGTGAGCTCAATGGTGAGAATTGGTCTAAACCGAAACACCTGGGAAAAAATATAAATACAAAGGCGCATGAGTCTTCAGCTAGCTTTTCCAATGATGGGAGGACCATGTACTTCGTAAGTGACAAGGAAGAAGGTGGAATGGGGGGCAGGGACATGTATATTTCCAGGCTTGACCGTGCCGATGCAAAAGTTGGCAGTAAGAAAAGATGGGGCAGCAATTTTAATTTGAGCACCATGCTGAATACGAAGCACAATGAAGAAGGCTTATTTATGCATCCCGATGGCAGGACACTGTACTTCAGCTCTCAGGGTCATGAAACCATGGGAGGATATGATATTTTTAAGTCGGTGAAAGGAGATGATGGCCAATGGGGTAAGCCGGAAAACCTGGGATATCCCATCAACACACCGGATGACGATGTGTTCTTTGTGATTTCTGCAAGTGGCAAGCATGGGTATTACTCATCTATAAAAAGCGAGGGGATGGGGGAGAAGGATATTTATAGAATTACTTTTCTGGGCCCGGAAAAGCCACCTGTGTTGAATACAGAGGATAATCTGTTGTCGAGCATTGCCAATCCTGTAAGTGAAACTGTAATTGAAAAAGTGGTGGAGATCAAAACTGTTGCACTGACCATTCTAAAAGGTACGGTTAGCGATGCGATTACGCTAAAGCCTCTTGAGGCAGAAATTGAGCTGATCGATAATAGCAAATACCACAAGTTTGACAAATTGCCTTCTTCCGGCACAACCCTTTCTCCAATGGATGATGATGACAATCCAATTATCGCCACGTTTAAGTCCAACGCCAAGACAGGAAAGTTTCTTGTGTCATTGCCCGCCGGAAAGAACTATGGTATTGCGGTGAAAGCTGAGGGTTACTTATTTCATTCTGAGAACTTTGACATCCCTAAAACGGATGGGTATTCTGAGGTAACTAAAGCGATACAGCTGAAAAAAGTAGCGGTTGGAAGCAAAATTATATTGAAGAATATCTTCTTTGATTTTGACAAGGCAACGCTGCGGCCGGAATCTACTTCGGAGCTCGAACGCCTGGTTAAGCTGTTGAATGATGTTCCCACGCTAAAGATTGAGCTTTCCGGCCACACGGATAGCAAGGGAGCTGATGTATACAACCAGAAACTCTCTCAACGTCGCGCTAAGGCAGTGTTAGATTATCTGGTGAAGCACGGAATTGTAGCCGGAAGATTGACTTCTATAGGCGCTGGTGAAGCGGAGCCTGTCTCAACAAATGATACGGAGAAAGGCAGGCAGGAAAACAGACGTACCGAGTTTAAGGTTACCGCGAAATAAGCATTGGCGGTTCGCCTAAATATTCTATCCCCAACAATAGTTTCTGGTACAATTGCAATGGCCTGAATGGCCTCCACGGAAAATCATTGAAAGACTCGTGGGTGAAGAAGTAGCGAGATATTCCCGTATGTTCAAATTCTTTGAGCACATGAGCTTGAAAGTTCAAGGGTATTATCCATCCGCCCTGCAGCTCTTCTTCCCACTCCTCATAATAACAGTCATCGGAGGCGTGAAAGTTGAGCACATTTTCCCCAATGATAATAAATTGATTGACCCCCCTCTTCATGATAGGCTCAATCACATCTCGCTTGAAGAACATAATATCGTTGTGAATGCAGTCGTTCCATTCGCCTATCAGCTCGATAATGGCAAACCGTTCGTCATATTCGACATATAGAATCTTTGCATACATCGTAGGCGAACCGAAGAAATCCCATTGTGGGTGAATGATATGGTCATAGATTTGATTAGAAAATTCAAATTCGTTGTACTCACGTCCATAAAAAGGAGAATTCGGATCCTCTGCGGACAGGTAGAGGTTTCTCCAATTAAAATATGGTTCGATCGTGTGCATTTAGGGTCTTTTTACCTATAAAGCTAATACGTAAAAATATTATTTATGTTTAAATATACCCTTAAGGAAATAAATATACAGATGGGTATGCGTATTATTTGCTGTAGTTTTCAACAGCTTTTCTAACACTGCCATGGAGTAGCAGCAAACGTTTGGCCTCCTCTTCACTTACATGCAGGGCTTCTACAATCATCTTTGTTCCGCGATCTACCAATTTATTGTTGCTCAGCTGCATGTCCACCATCTTGTTTCCCTGTACTTTTCCCAGCTGTATCATCACCGAAGTTGATATCATATTGAGGATGAGCTTCTGAGCCGTTCCCGCTTTCATTCGCGTACTTCCCGTAACGAATTCCGGGCCGACAACGGCCTCGATTGGATAACTGGCTTCAGCCGCCAGCGGGCTACCCGTGTTGCAGGTTATGGCTCCGGTGCTAATCCCGTTCTCATTGCATCGCTGTAGTGCACCTACTACATATGGGGTGGTACCTGAGGCAGCAATGCCGATAACCACGTCTTTACTGCTTACTTCCTTTTCCTGGAGGTCACGCCAGCCTCCTTCAGGATCATCTTCTGCAAATTCAACCGCCTTTCGGATCGCAGCATCACCTCCGGCGATCAGTCCAATTACTTTGCCATGTTCCACACCAAAAGTGGGAGGACACTCAGATGCGTCCACAATACCCAATCTGCCACTGGTCCCGGCGCCAATGTAAAACAGGCGGCCGCCATTTTGCAGCTTATCCACGATCACATCAACAAGTTTCCCTATCTCTGGAATGAGTCTTTCAATAAGAACCGCTACAGTTTGGTCTTCTTTGTTGATGTTGGTGAGCAAGTCGCTGACGCTCATGTTCTCAAGAGAGTCGTAATGTGAGTCGGATTCGGTGGTTTTCTTATCCATACATCAATGGATAGTGCGATTAATAGAGCGTTGGGTATTTCGAAGGGTCCGTATCATTCATGATTGAATAAACAGCGTCGAAAATATCCTCTAAATTGGGTTTGGAGAAATAGTCTCCGTCAGATCCGTAAGCGGGCCGATGATCCTGGGCCGTAAGGGTCTTGGGTGCCGTGTCTAAGTGATAAAAACCACCCTGTTCTTCCAATACCTTTTGCATCATGTAAGCACTTGCTCCCCCTGGTACGTCTTCGTCAATGAACACAACGCGGTTGGTTTTCTTTAGAGACTCAACAATGGAGCTATGAATATCAAAAGGTAGCAAGGTCTGCACGTCAATCACTTCTATTGATATTTCAACTTCTGCAAGCTGTTTGGCAGCCTGTTCTACCATTCGCACCATGGAGCCGTAGGTAACCACCGTAACATCCGTTCCTTCACGCAATATCTGAGGCACTCCCAACGGAATTTTGAATTCACCGAGATTGGTAGGCATTTGCTCTTTCAATCTGTAGCCATTCAGGGATTCAATGACCAATCCCGGCTCGTCAGATGCCAACAAGGTGTTGTAAAATCCCGCTGCCTGTGTCATATTTCGGGGAACGCATACGTAAATTCCCCTGATGGAATTGATAATCATTCCCATGGGCGAGCCAGAATGCCAAATACCTTCAAGTCGGTGCCCCCGGGTTCTTATAATTACAGGAGCCTTTTGTCCACCTTTGGTTCTGTATTGAACAGTGGCGAGGTCGTCACTCAAAATCTGCAGGGCATATAGCAGATAATCGAGATACTGGATCTCAGCAATAGGTCTCAATCCTCTCAAGGCCAATCCGATGGCCTGGCCGATAATGGTTGTTTCACGGATGCCTGTATCAAATACTCTGAGGCTGCCGTACTTTTCCTGCAAGCCCTCCAATCCCTGGTTCACCCCGCCAATCTGTCCTGCATCTTCTCCAAATATGAGCACTTCCGGACGATTGCTTAGAATGCTATCAAAATTTTCCCTGAGCACCAGGCGGCCGTCTTCCATTTTAGCTTTGTCGTTGTACGCTGGCGCCAGCTCCTTAATGTTCATGGCAGAATCATTAGAGTTGCTGTAGAGAAAAGTATTAAACCGATCGTAGTTTGCCACCGTCGATTGCTGGATCCAATCTGCCAGCAGCTGCGATTCGGAGATGCTCTCATGCCTCGCAACCCTCAATATTTTCTTGGCTGAGGTTAAGGTATCCTTTCTATCCGGAGATGGATTGGCTGCGAGCTCCCTGACAATTTTATCAACTAAAGCGCGATTGGCAGATTTCTCTGCAATGGAATTCATAAGGGGCATGACTTCAGCTACTTCTTCTTTGATGGGCTCCAGGAAGGCATTCCATGCCAGCTTTTGACTTTTCTTTACGGTGTCAACAGCTTGTTCTTCAATATCAGCAAGCTCTTTTTCCGAGGCAATTGCAGCCTTTAGTATCCAGCTCCTCATTTTTGCAATGCAGTCGAAGTCATCTTCCCATTGCAGCCTCTCTTTGGATTTATACCGCTCATGTGAGCCTGAGGTAGAATGTCCCTGCGGTTGTGTCATCTCATCCACGTGAACAAGGACCGGGATATGCATCTCTCTGGAAATTTTTGCGGCTTTTTCGTAGGTGTCGCACAGTTCTGCATAGTCCCATCCCATCACTTTGAACATCTCATAACCACTTGAATCAGCGTTCCGCTGAAACCCTTTTAACACTTCGGAGATGTCTTCCTTGGTAGTCTGAAGTTTCTTTGCTACCGATATGCCGTGGCCGTCATCCCACACAGATAGAAGCATAGGCACCTGTAGCACGCCTGCTGCATTGAAAGTCTCGAAGAACATTCCCTCAGAGGTGCTTGCATCTCCAATGGTTCCAAAGGCTATCTCATTACCTTCTTTAGAAAATCCTTTGTGGCCTGCAAGCTCTTTGTTGTTTCTGTAAAACTTTGAAGCGTAGGCTAACCCCAATAATCTAGGCATTTGGCTACCGGTTGGCGAGAGGTCAGACGAAGAATTTTTAGATGCTGTTAGGTCTTTCCAGCTTCCGTCTTCATTGAGCAATCTGGTTCCGCCATGGGCATTCATCTGCCTACCCCCTGATGCAGGATCCGCTGTTGTATCCGGATGCGCATACAGCTGAGCAAAAAACTCCTGAATCGTCAGCAAGCCAGTGGCCAGCATAAAAGTTTGGTCGCGATAGTATCCCGACCGGAAATCTCCGATCCTGAATTGCTTGGCCATGGCAATCTGTGCTACTTCTTTACCGTCGCCAAAAATTCCAAACTTCGCTTTGCCTGATAGAACTTCCTTTCGGCCCAAGAGGCTGGCCTGTCTGCTTTCGTTCGCAATCCTGAAATCGTTGAGGATTTTTACCTTGAATTGGTTAAATGTAATTTCCCCGTTGCTCGATATTTTTTCTGCTTTGTGTTCCATTGAAGTCTGCCGATACAGGTTTTGGAACCCGCTCATTTCGGCAGTGCGAATATAGCGATTATGGTCGATTTATATTGGGTGAAAGTGCCAGCCTTTAATAATGCTGTAACTCCTTTGTTGTAATGCTGAGCATAGCAAAGAATCATTTGCTGTCAATAAACTAGATTCTTCGCTTCACTCAGAATTACAATATAATATCTTTAGAGACCCTCCTCATCACAACCAACACAGGTCAATCCATTTTGTAGCATTGTCCACGTTTTTCCGACCATTGCTCCGTCATCGGTACCTGTTACATTGTCAATGTCATCGATGATTCTCCGCATGGAGTGATCCAGATAAACACTTCCGCTATCAGGAACCTTGATCAGGATTCGCACTTGCTGCGCCCTCCATTTGGTATCATCGGGCAGATTGAAGTACGGATCAAATTGTATCAGTGAGTCCTTTTGTGTAAATGTATAGTTGATATTCTCCGCTCTCTTTATTGCGACTTTCCGGGTTGCACCTCTCGACTTGTATATGAGCTGAATTTCAAAGCTGTCTGTTTTACTGCGTACAACATCGAGCTTTGTCTTTCCCAGGGCAATGCGCTCATCCCCTTCATAAAAGCTTATCCAGTTATCGGCCACAATGTCGATATCATACTCGTCTTCATGGTACTCTTCGCCTATCACTTCCAGTACCAACACGTTGTTCGTTGGATTGGCCAGCGCGATGCTGGTTTTGTTTACGCCTTTCTTCGAGAAATCTTCACCAATCTGCATGACTACATATCCTACCAGAATGCATCCGGCAATCCACAAAGCCATGGCAATGGCGCCCAGACCACGCAACCTGTTTTTGATCCCAAGCAGCAATTTAATACCGTTGTATACAATCGCTATTAACGGTATTCCAATCAGAAGCAATAGACCTCCGGCGGCCCAGTTGAATTGCTCAGGGGACACAAAGAAGATGTCAATAATATTCATGCTTATCGAACTTCCAATACCCATGCCGGTGATATTGAAAATAGCAGCAGAGCCCAAAAGTGAGCTGAACAGCATGATAAGAAGAACGATGCCGATAGCGATGAAAATGACGCCTATGAACTTGACGATGGCCCTGACTATAATGGTTAACAAACTGATGACAAAGTCTATTATCCTGTCGAGAAGGCCTTTAGCCCTGGCTATGGGTTTTTTTTTTCCGCTGGAAGCCCCTTCGGTGAAGTCGTTGAACTTCTTTTTAAGGTTATCCAATTCTTCCTTTATAGACTTTTCAATATTGGATACGTTGACCCTTTCACCTTTCATCTCCAGTTTTTCTGCTGTGGTATGTGCTTTGGGGATTACCAGCCACAAGAGCACGTATAAGAGAAATCCTGATCCAAAGAAGAAGAAGGATACGGCGAATACAATTCTGAGCCATATGGGATCGAAATTAAAGTAGGCAGCTATTCCCCCGCAAACACCTCCGAGCACATTGTTGTCAGGATCGCGAAACACCCTCTTTCTTGTGTAGCCGTAATCGTCAGCAGAGCGCTCATCTTCTGTCGTTGCATCCGGAGGCGGAGTGCTATCTGCATCGACATAATCTTCTGGTTTTCCCATTACCGAGATAACCTGATCTACGTCCTCTGTGGAGATCACCTCCTTGCCTTTGCCAATTTTCTCCTGTAGCATTTCCGCAATCCTGGCTTCTATATCGGCCATGATTTCATCCTTGCTTTCAGAATCACCGAAGTAGCCCTTTATCTTATTGAGGTAGGCGTTTAGCTTGTCGTGGGCATCTTCATCAATGTGGAAGATAATACCGCTTAGGTTTATTGTTACAGTCTTTTTCATTTTGCGTTATTTGATTTTTATTAAATCGGTGGTATAGAACCTGCCTACCGCAGGCAGGCTCGCCAAAACTCATTTTCAAATGGGAAAATATGATTTGGAATGGCTCGTTTCATTTTTTGTGGTTATTTATTTATACTTTTTTCTGGTTGAGTTTACTGCCTTCTGCAGCTCGGTCCAAGTAACATCCAATTCTTTCAAAAATTTGGAGCCCAGCTCTGTCAGCTTATAATATTTTCTTGGAGGGCCTGATTTTGATTCCTCCCATCTATAGCTTAGCAAGCCCGTATTCTTTAATCTCGTGAGCAGGGGGTAGAGCGTACCTTCCACTACGATCAGCTTTGCCTCTTTCAGTTTCCCAATAATATCCGAGGGATAAGCTTCCCCGTCTGACAGCGTTGAGAGTATACAGTATTCCAAAACTCCTTTGCGCATTTGGGCTTTAGTGTTTTCTATATTCATGTGCTTAATCCTTTATTTTTTCGTCGTGTCGTCTTTGTAATTGAAGTCAGAACTATGCGATAACTAGTTAATGCTTATACAAAGATATGTATTTAAAACAGTACTATGCAATAAAAGGTACTATATTTTTTGAATACCCCTTAAGTAGCTGAATATCAAGCTGATTAATTTTTAAAATAAATTATAATAAAGAAATAAAAAGGGGTAATGTTGAGTCTTTTGGCCTGTAATTAAGGTAGGTTCGTCAAATTTTTGATCAGGTCTTTGGTTCTTTTATCGACGATTCCATTGACAGGGCGAATAAAATAGTAGCCGTAATTTACCGTGTTTTCTTTAATTGATAGATCAATCTCTCGTATGGATACTATAGACAGCTTGCGCTTGCCCTGTGCGTTCTGGTCTATTATAAGATATTTGTCATTTTCCAATACCTTATAGATAAAGGCAACGTGGGGGCCGATCCCTTCCAGCTGGAGATAATATACCATGTCGGTAGACTCATAGAATCCATATGTTAAGAATACATCTCCTGGTATGGGAATACCCACAGTATCTTTAGCATAGATAGTAGCCTCTTCTTCTTCCAGTACTCTGCTTACCAATACCCTGCAGCTACCGTTTCCCATTTTGGAATTCTGTTTGCCGAGCAGGTTGGTTACAATCTGTTCGTTAAGGGATTGAGCGGAGATTAATGTGGGTAGAAGTAAGAATATTATGAGATTACCTTTCATAGAGCTTCTTTGAAATGCCTTCAAAATGATTCCCGTAAAAGTATAGTATTGTATAGAGAGCGAACCGCAGGGCTAAGTTATAGAAAATATGTCGTTTTTGAAGGTGGTTAAAGCTCGGAAACCCGCCAATTGCCCCATTTCAAATAGCCGAAAGAAAGGCTGCCAATAACGATGAGGTAGATCAATTCGCAATACCATACCTGGTGAATTTCCCATTCAAATTGTATGGCGAATAAATACGTGCAGATCAAATAAGTACTCAAGGTGAGCATCTCAATGATGAGTGCCTTGTTGGTTTTACCCGCTCCGGCTACCGCCCCAAATGTGATCATGGAGATGGGCATGATTACCAATGCCAGGGCTATAACATACAGGGTAGGGATGGTCTGTGAAATGAGTTCCGCATTGTTGGTAAACACAGAAATTATGGCTTCGGGAAATAGCAAAGTAATGGGTACAAATGGTATTGTCATGCTAAATCCCATGATTACAATCTTCCTCACCAGCGGTAATACTTCTTCTATCATTCCTTTACCCATCGTGTTGCTAACTAAGGTGTGGGTTGCGCTAAAGAGTCCTATTCCCGGTATCATGAATATGAGGTATATCGCTCGGATGATGTTGGAGGTGGCCAGCGACCTTACACCCATCTGCTCTATAACAAGGTAAAAGAGAAACCACCCACCCATAGACATGAAATTCTGAATCATGACTGGCACGCCAATCTTAAATATTACCCTGAACTGTTCTCTATCTGGCTGATGAGGTTGTAAAAGCTGGAATTTGGCTAGCAGTGAGCTGCCCGAGCCCTTCCGTTTCAAATTAATATGTATCAGAAAATATATGGTAACCACGGCTTCCGAGATTACGGAGGCCAGCGCTGCCCCTGCGATTCCCATTTCGGGGAAGCCCCATTCACCAAAAATTAAAGCGTAGTCAAGAACAATATTCGTGATAGCCATGGCCGCAGTGCTCCAAATGAGGACCTTGGTATTACCGATTCCTACATAGAAAGCCCGAAAGGCAACATTAATAAAGGCAAAGAATATCCCAAAGGAACGGTAGTCCATGTACTCGAGAATACCATTATAGATCTCAGGGGAACTGATTGGCCCGTCTAATATAATAGAGGTTCCAAACTTGAGCAGGCAAAATATGAACAGTGCAAAAGCACCGAGGAAATAGATGCTGTGGTCGAATACTCTTCCGATATTGCTCAGGTCTCCCTCACCCATTCTGCGTGCAATAATTATTTGGGCCCCTGTGCTGAAACCCATGCCGAGCATAAATACCGCTATGTAGTACATACCCGCAATAGGTGCTGCTGCCTGTGCGACTTCGCCCACTCTTCCCAAAAATGCCGTATCTACCATATACACGATGTTCTGTGCCATCATTCCTATGATTATGGGGTAGGTTATGTTCCAGATGTTCTTGTAGGAGTTCATTCTAATCTGTCAATTCATAGTCATAGTCATGTCATAGCCATCGTCATGTTCCTTTCCCGCCAAAATGCTAATTAAAACGCTGGTTTCCATAAAAACCGATAGGGTAGATGCGCGTCTGCGCCGGCGTAGTCAACGCCTATTCTCGGTCCGGCGAAGATAGCTTTCTCTTCAACCGCGATCTGAGAATCCTCAATCCAAATTTTCTCTCCAGCTAAATCCAATCCGGAATGGCTGGTTTTTATTCCCAGTGCCTGGCTCAAGGTGCCGGGTCCGGCACTCAGTGTTTTATCTGCCAGCTTTTTGTTTCGTCTTGTGAGCATCGCTGATATTCCGGTACTTGGCCGAATGGCCCTGATTAAAACCGCATGTGGAATATCTTTGTAATTACAGACTACATTAAATAGATGGTGAATTCCGTAGCACAGATATACATAAGCTGTTCCACCCTCGGCGAACATCACTTCTGTTCTGTTCGTTCTCCTGTTGCTAAAAGCGTGACTCGCCCGATCATCCGTCCCTGCATATGCCTCTGTTTCGGTAATGATACCCGAGGCAACTACTCCGCCCATGTTCGTGCAGAGCTCTTTCCCCAACAGATCGCGGCTTATTTGAACAACATCATCGCGCAAATAAAATTCCCTGCTCAGCTTACCCATTCCAGCTTTTCCTCTTCATTATTGATAATCTTGCCATTCTCTATGAGCCATTGAATGACTTTCAAGGTCTTGTCTTCAGAACTATCCTTAATGCTGTCCACCAGGGAGGTGAGGTCTATAGGGTTTTCCTGAAGCATGGGCTTTACCTGGTCCAGCACCCCGTCAAATTCCAATTGACTCAAATTCAACTTGTTTCTCTCCAGGCACACGTCACAGGACCCGCATCTGTAGCTATCTCCTTCGCCAAAGTAAGAGAGCAACAACTGGCTGCGGCACTTGTTGTAAGACACGACGTAATTCAGCATGGCATTTATCTTTTTGAGGCTAATTTCCTTTCTGTTCTGATAATTTTCTTTAGATATAACCAGCCCCGAAGCATCCTGGCGAGGAGCTGTGTAAACCAGCTGAGGCAATTTGCTCTGCTTCAAATAGGTAAGGATTTTCATTTTATGAAGCTTTTCGAGGAATTCGGCAATTATCTCCTTCTTCACCTTAGCGCGTTTCGCCAGCTGGGTCTCATCAATTTTTACAAAATCATCAAAGCTTCCAGCATAGGAACGAAGCAACAATTTGATAATTGGGTCCAACAGTTTATTCTCAACCTGAAAGTTGTATAAATTCATTTTGTCGATGGTGAACATAATCTTTGACGGCATATACTTGGCATCGTTCATGGCCAGATACCCGTCACGTTCCAAAAACTTCAAGCTGTTATATACGGTAAGCGGCTTTAGCTTAAATTTATCACTAAATAGGTTTATGTCCAGGTCGTAGGTCTCACCCTCTCCCGCCCCAACGGCCAGCTGAAAACTGTTACCCAGCGACAAATAGGTTTTTTTGATTTCCTTAATTGTCGGATAGCTTGTAGAGATCAAGTCTTTTGCTTTTAACAGATCGGCTTCATTATAGATGATCACAGCATAGGCTTTCTTTTCATCACGCCCTGCGCGGCCGGCTTCCTGGAAGTAGGCTTCCATGCTGTCTGGGATATCCAGGTGCACCACGAATCTTACGTTGGCTTTGTCTATTCCCATTCCGAAGGCATTGGTACTCACAATGACCCTGGTTACGTTCGTTGCCCATTCCAGCTGGCGCGCGTCGCGAACTTCCTGATTTAATCCCGCGTGGTAGTACGTTGACGATACATTGTTTTTGTTCAGGAAGTCGGAGATCTCTCTGGAGCTTTTCCGGTTTCGCACATAAACTATTCCTGTTCCCTTTACAGTTGAGGTGACCTTGAGCAATCTTTTTAGTTTGTCATCCTCTTTCAAAACCACGTAGGCCAGGTTCTTCCTTTCGAAGCTTTTCTGTAATAAGTTCTCAGATTTGAACTCGAGTTTTTCCTGAATGTCTGTTGCGACTTCCGTTGTTGCAGTAGCGGTTAAGGCAATTATGGGTACTTCTGGATGTAGTTTTCTTGTCTCGGCGATATGGAGGTAGGAGGGCCTGAAATCATAGCCCCATTGAGAAATGCAGTGGGCTTCATCCACGACAAAGAGGTTAATCTTCATCTTTTTCATACGCTCTATTACTATTTCCGCTTTCAACCGTTCAGGCGAGAGGTATAGAAACTTGACTTTTCCGTATATACAGTTATCGAGGGCAATATCAATTTCCCTCCGGTGCATACCTGAGAAGATTGCTACTGCAGGAATCCCAACCTTTTTAAGATTGGCCACCTGATCTTTCATCAGGGCAATAAGCGGTGATATAACAATGCAAATGCCTTCTTTTGCCAATCCGGGCACTTGAAAACATATTGACTTACCTCCTCCTGTAGGAAGCAGTGCCAGCGTGTCTTCACCTTCAAGCACGGAATTGATAATATCCTCCTGTAATGGCCTGAAGCTGGAAAACCCCCAGTACTTCGTCAATATCTGGTGTATGGTCACTATAGCTACTTGTGTTTAACTAACATGAATCCAGAATAAGTCTGGAATATTATTTGCCCTTCTATCAGATTCAATTCTAAAAAATACATCACAGATGGCGCCGATCATACAGATAATTACAAATCTTTATTGCGATTATCAGGGTAAATCTGCTAAATCCGCGTCATCACTGTTCCGTTAATCTCTCTATTTGCCTAAGTATATCTTCGGTTCAATTATTGCAATTGCCAATTTGTATCGTGCTTCGTAAAATGTAAAACATCTACGAATAACGAATTGTTGCGAATTTACGAACGAAGAAAGGAGCATCGACATGCTGCACTATCAGAATTATCGCTCAGTTAATCATGTAAACGGACAATTCGTTTTCGTACTTTCGTATTGTTTCATACTTCGTAAATGAATACCTAAAATGCAAGTTTGCAACGCAAAAATGAGATTCATTTCTTTCATAGGTAAAGGTAAAAAATTGGGGGTAATCTTACTCCTCTCCTTCTTTTGCATGCTCATTTTTAATTCGGTGCAGGCGCAGAAGCTGAGCACAGGGTCTAAGAAGGCAGCCAAACTCTTTGAAAGTGCTGAAGCCATGTACCAGGAAAGACGCAACGCAGAGGCTGCAACAGAGCTTCTTGCTGCCCTTGAAAAGGACCCCAATTTCGTCGAAGCGCACGTTTTACTGGCTGCGGTTTATACTGATTTGAGGCAGGCTGAGAAGGCCATTGCATCATATAAGTCAGCTGTTCAAATAAACCCAGACTTTTTCCCTCCCAACTATTATAATCTGGGTACGCTTGAGCTGACAATAGGAGATTACCAGCACTGCAAAGAGCATCTGGTTCAGTTTCTTCAGTACAATGGGATGAATACTAAATTTGTAAAACTTGCGGAGCATAACATCAAAGTGTGTGATTTTGCAATTGCAGCAATGAAAAATCCGGTACCCTTTGAGCCGGTGAATTTAGGAAAGGAAGTGAATACTGCTGATGATGAGTATTATCCCGGAATAACAGCGGATGATGAGATGCTTCTCTACACCAGAAGAATAAAGGATGATAAAAATTATTTCGGGGAACAGGAGGATTTCTTTGTAAGCAGAAAAGTAGAGGGTAGGTGGACGCAGAACTACAACATTGGCCCACCGATAAATACCCATTACAATGAGGGCTCTCCAGCCATCTCTCCGGATGGACAGATTATTATTTTCGCTGCATGTGAGGAAATTGATGGCTATGGTGCTGGCAGAAAGGGCTTTGGCAGCTGCGATATATTCTTTGTGAAGAAAAAGGGCACATCCTGGACTCGTCCTGTGAATATGGGGCCACCCATCAGCTCAAAGGCCTGGGACGTGCAGCCATCTTATGCTGCAGATGGTACAACATTGTACTTTATAAGCAATAGGAGAGGCAGCCTTGGGGAAGCCGACATATGGATGTCGAGGCTCACACCTGAAGGTGTGTGGGGAAAGGTCGAGAATCTGGGCCCTGTCATCAACACTCCTGGCAGAGAAGAAGCTGTTTTTATACACCCAGATAATCAAACGCTGTATTTTACTTCGGCCGGACATGTGGGAATGGGAGGATTGGATATCTATGTTTCAAAAAAAGATACAAATGGTGAGTGGGGAAAACCTGTGAACCTGGGTTATCCTATCAACACTTTCAATGATGAGAACGGACTCATCGTTGGGGCAAGCGGCGAACTGGCTTTCTTTTCATCCAACAGAAAGGGTGGTTTTGGAGGGTTGGATCTTTACGCATTTGAACTTCCCAAGGAAGTGCGCCCAACTCGGGTAACCTATGTGAAGGGCAGCGTATATGAAAAAGGGACAAAGAAGCCTCTCAGCTCACGCTTTGAACTGATTGATCTGGAAACGGGAGAGATCGTGATAGAATCTTACTCAAGTAAATCCAATGGAGAGTTTTTAGTCTGCCTGCCGGTGAATAAGAATTATGCCTTGAACGTATCTAAGAGGCGATATGTCTTTTATTCAGATAACTTTTCCTTGAAGGACATTAAGGATAATTCAGAACCTTTCAAGTTGAATGTGCCTTTACAGCCGGTGGAGGTAGGAGCCAGGCTGGTCTTGAAAAATGTGTTTTATGAAACGGGCTCTTATGAATTGAGAAAAGAATCAAAAGTAGAGCTGATGAAACTGGTTCAATTTATGAGTGCCAATCCAACCGTTGTAATCGAGATAAGTGGTCACACGGATAATGTAGGTGTGAAGAGTGACAACCAAAAACTATCGGAGAATAGGGCAGGAGAAGTGTACCAATATCTGATAGAGCAAGCCGTTTCTGAGGCTAGAATGAAGTTCAAAGGCTATGGGGAAACTGTGCCGTTGAAATCCAATGATACGAATTGGGGTCGGGCGCAGAACAGGAGGACGGAGTTTGAGATTATCGGCTTGACAGAGTAATTATCCTGACCATAACTATGACTATGACATATCTTCGTATTTTGAAATGATGATTATCGATTCTGGCCATCGTCATTGTTATAGTCATCGTTTAACCCACAAGTTGTTTTAAAGATAAAGCCCGAACAATATGGAATACAGAAGGCTAGGTAAATCCGGATTGCAAGTAAGTGCCATATCCTTTGGCTCATGGCTCACTTTTGGTAAACAGATAGCAGACAACGTCGCAGAGGAATGCATGAAGCTAGCCTATGACAACGGCGTTAACTTTTTTGACAATGCTGAAGTGTATGCCAAGGGCCAATCAGAAATCGTTATGGGAAATATTCTCGCTAAAATGAAATGGCCCCGAGACACTTATACTGTTTCCAGCAAGGTCTACTGGGGTGGTGACATACCCAACCAAAAGGGTTTGAGCAGAAAACACATCGTCGAGGCTTGTAACGCATCCCTAAAGCGCATGCAGGTCGATTATTTTGATCTGTACTTCTGTCATCGACCAGATTTGGATACACCTGTGGAGGAGAGTGTGTGGACCATGCACAATTTAATACAACAGGGTAAGATATTGTACTGGGGAACCTCTGAATGGACCGCCCAGGAAATACAAGAGGCGATCACTGTTGCCCGTCAGAATAGCCTCATTCCTCCGGTAGTGGAGCAGCCGCAGTACAACATGTTTAACAGGAGAAAGCTGGAAGTTGAGTATTACAAGCTGCTGCGCGATCATGGCATGGGTACAACCATCTGGTCGCCGCTTGCTTCCGGGCTCCTTACGGGAAAGTACAATGGCGGATTCCCAAAAGACACGCGATTGAGCATGGAAGGCATGGACTGGCTGAAGGATAAGACCCTTAGCGAGTCTCGCATAGCGAAGGTCCAGCAGCTTTCGGCTTTAGCCACTGAGCTTAACACAACGATTACCAACATGGCGATTGCCTGGTGTTTGAAAAATGAATATGTGAGTACGGTAATCACTGGTGCCAGCAGAATCGATCACCTGAAGGAAAACCTCAAGGCACTTGATGTAATTGAGCTGCTAACCCCTGAGGTTATGGAAAAGATTGAGGAGATCCTTGACAATAAACAGGAGTATCCAATTTATTGATTGCTGAATATGTTGATTTGGTATACCCCGCTAGAATAAACTTCTTTTTGGTATGCGTAGCTTTTGGTAAAGGCTAAAAATAAGTTCTCATCCGGGTCAGAATACTCGTTACCGGCTTGCAAATAAATAATATCCTTATTCTGAGAGGCTATTAAATCTTTAATATTTTCATATTCGTCAACAGGATATATACCTTCGGATTGCATCAGGTTTTTGTTATTCCTGTAATCCTCAAAATACTTTTGGTTGTAATAGTAGGTAAACCCATAATCGGCATATACAGGGGAAATAAACACTAAATTGTCCTTGGTTTTTAGCTTCTTTATCTTTTCCACCACTTCCCTTAGGTTTCTGTTATTGCTTGGGTTTAGCTCAACAGTTACAATCAGAGACAAAACAACCAATGCCAGCGCAGAATATTGAAGAAGTCTTGAGCTGAATAGAAGTGAGATGAGAACAAGAACAAAAATGAAAAGGGGTACAGAACAAAACAGGATGTAGCGATCTATAAACATTGGGACCCAAAAAGAAACAAAAAACATTGACAGATAGGGTATAATAAACCAGGAGAATACAACAATCATTTGCTTATTGCTTGCAATGGTTCGTAACACCTCCGATAATCTGAGCTGCTTTAGTGCAATAACAATTCCGATTGCGATAACGCTTATGATCACTATCGTACTTATTTTTGAATTCAAGAATAAGTTGATAAATCCATAGACATGGGTGATATCGGGTTTGGCTACCCATGTTCCTCCAACGGACGCTGAGTATCTATTAATTAAGACGGGAATAAATGGTATGTACGCAATTATGGTAGCTGCCAGAACAATAAACATCTTCTTCCATACGGCGGAATTTGATCTCACAATAATCAATATAATGACTTCCAGCCCTATTACTATAAATCCGAAATAGTGAGAGTAGATGAGGATAATATTAGCCAGCACTATCCGATAGTAATGCTTTCTTGCCTGGGGGTCTCTAAGCAAGGATAAGATACTGAAAAGAATAACGGCGTTCAAAAGAGCAAAGAGGGTATACGTTCTGGCCTCATGGGCAAAGTATATATGCATGGTTGAGAAACTAAAAACCAGGGCTGAAGCAAAAGCCGCCGGCCTATTGAAGAATTTTACCCCCAATTGATAAATTACCACGGCGGTTAAGGCGCTAAAAATTGTCGATAACATTCTCACGGAAAAGGCACTGATACCAAATAGCTGAATCCAATAGTGAAGAAATATATGATATAACGGGGGGTTGTTTTCAGCTGCTGTACTAAAATATTCAAGTATAAATGGAATGCTGTGTTGAGCATAGAAAATGCTAAATGGCTCATCCATGGCGACATCCTGAGAATCGATAAATAGCGATTTAAGGATTATGTTCAGAAGAAATATAGCAACAGGTATGAGCAGTGCACTGACTGTTGAACTTGACCAGGTCTTACCTCCGATTATTGATTGAATAGACATTGCACTGGTAAGAAATTGAGTAAATAAATACCTGGTTATTAATCTAGGGGTTGGCAATGAGAATTTTTCCCGATTCAACGTACAGCTCCTGTTTGCTCAACCCATATGCAGAGGCCTGGATTTTGTAGAAATACATACCTGCTGGTAAATTGCCCCTGCTAAAGATGTAATGGTCTCCAGCTATGCTGCGCCGCGCAATTACCTGTCTTCCTACATGGTCATACAGCTCAAAATCAAAATTTGAAATTTTCATATTTTGAACATTCACCTCAACCCTCGATTGAGCTGCAACCGGGTGAGGGTAAACCAGAATGGAAGAACCGCTGCTCTCTTTTTCCAAAATCCCTATAATGATAGGAGGTAAGGATGTGTCCTCATATCTATAGGTAACTGTATCAGCAGTTGTTCCATCAGGCCCGGATTTGATCAGATAAATGTCTGAGTAACCCGCACCATAACTGAATGTTGTACCCACCACGACAAAACCGCTATCAGCTGTTTGCTCAATTGAATAGCCTATTTCTGATTCAGCTATTATAGGTGCACCGTATGTTGCTGCTCCTGCAAACCCCCCCGTACTATTCACTTTCCAAAATAACACGTCTTCGTTACCAAGTCCGGTAGTCAAGCCGGTAAAAGCGTATTCACCCGTAAAGGTTGGTACTATTGAATGAGCCCGCTTATCATCCATGGCCCCTTCTGTCTTGGTCCAGGTAGCTGCACCAAGCGGATCAGTCTTGATAAGGTAAAAATCATCGTAACCGGGATTGTAGCTTTTTGTATAGCCGGCTACAATAAACCCAGTGTCAGCAGTTTGCTTTACCGACATTCCCACGTCATCTAAGCTATCTCCGTAAGTTTGAGCCCATACTGTCGATCCACTCATATCGAGCTTAACCAGGTAAAGATCTTTTTTGCCCAATCCCATACTGCTTGTCTCACCTACCAAGACGTATCCGCTGTCTACTGTTTGATGAATTTCCTTCCCGGATTCCTGTTTAGCGCCTCCAATGGTTTTTGTCCAGAGTGAGTCGCCAAGGTTATCGAGTTTAATCACATAAACATCATTGTCTCCGGCTCCAAAACTATAGGTCTCCCCAACAATTACATAACCACCGTCATTGGTTTGGGCTACACCATAGCCAATATCCCAATCACTTCCACCAAAGGTACGTGTCCACAAGGTGTCACCAACAGGGTCTGTCTTAACAACATAAACGTCGTAGGTGCCAGCTCCGTAGCTATTGGTATATCCGGCGATTATGTATCCGGAATCTGCCGTTTGTTCAAGGGAATAGCCCCATTCTAACTCCTCACCACCAATTGCTTTAGACCATTGATAAATTCCAACTGAGTCAACTTTAACCAAATAAATGTCAGAATTCCCACTTCCGCCACCACCGGTCGAACCGACTATGATATATCCGCCGTCAAAAGTCTGCTGAACATCCCTGGCGTAATCATACCCAGACGTACCATACACCCATCTGAAGGTCGTATCCTGACTAAAAGCCAAAGTAGACCAAGCAAAGAGCAGTGTCAATATAATGTACTTCCTTTTCACTAAAAGCTTTTAACAATACTTAAATACAAACTGTTCCTCCCCGTTCTCTTGGGGAAAATAAATCCGTCGAGGCTGTGCGTTCCCAGGCCTATCTTGAAACCGCCAACATCCGCCTGCGCCTGAAATCCAAGGTTAACTTTGCCGTATCCGCCAAATTCCAGTGATCCCCCCAGACGGAATTTCTCCTTGAGCGTGTGCCCGGCCTTTATGTAAATAAAAGGTGAGTAGTTAGAGAATATTCTAAAGACTGTTCCCAATGAAATGTACAATCCTGAACTATTCTCCTGATACAAGCTGAGGTGGAATAGAGCCGGTAACACCGTTGAATACGACGTGTTTGAAGAGTTGGGCTTATAAACCTCTTTCAATGAATCTACAATTGGCTCCAGAATGGAATCGTTAAGCTGCAGTATATTCTCTAGCACAATACCATCAAACTCATATACAGTGTCAACCTCATGTTGCACGGTCTTATCATTCCAATTAATAAAGCCAAGGTCAGAAACTTCAACTCTCATATATCCACTCCAATCTGCTTCGTTTTTATCTTCAATTGTTGTGGCTTGAAATATGTTATATGACAATTGGTAGAACAAATCTGTCGATACACCCCAACCATGCATTGCGTCAAATCCCACCTTTGATGTATCACTTTGTGTGATGTTGTATTTGACATCCAAATCAACATGATCACCTGATTGACTGGTATATAGATTAGCACGACTGATCTTTTCGCTTAAAAATTGCTCACCTTTTATGAAGGATATGCCGATACCATATTTACTCGAGCCTTTGAAAGAGTTGATGATCCCAACTTCTATTTGTTGGTATCTGAGCAAATTAAATTCTGATGATCCCATCTTAGCCGTATCTCCGGCATACCGAGCATTACCATACATGCCTACCCGAAAAAGGTCTTCTGTGAAGACTAGATTTACGTGCTCCCTGCCGGCAATCTTGATGAAATAATGAAAACCCTTCTTTTCCTTACCAAAGAGAGAATCGATCCGTTGAGAAAAGAACAGTCCATAGTTTAGGTCAGCACCAGCTTTATTGTATTCTGATAACCGCTTATCTATTCTATCCTTGGTTTCAGCTTCGATAAAGGAACCATTCAGCACCTTGTAGTACAGCTCATTGGTAAGAGCAGTGGAGTTTACGTCGTACTCACCCAATATTCCCATTGTCATCTTGGAGGAGTCATTATAATAATCACCAAGTGTGAATAGCGATTGTGACGAACATTCAGCCGCCAGGAAAAAGGTTATTAATATGTAGAGAGATCTTGCCACAATTCTATTAATTGCCATTAATCCGATATGTGAAGTCTCCAATAAGGAGAAGGTCAATTTCGTATTCTGCGTAAATTTTGAGAATCTGGCTGTTAGGAACAGTCGAGAACCTGACTTTGATCAATGCATTCTTTGCCGCCAGGATGTTGCTTACCTTATTTTCATCAACCGGTATGTCAATTCGAGACAGAACTTTGTTGGTAACCCTCAATCCTATATCCACCGGAGCTGCAGTAATTTTATTTGCCTGATTGGAAATCAGCGAATCCGTTATGTTATAATTGTTGTCGTACAAGTATAATTGAATGTAAGCTTCATAGGGAAACCCATTGTTAACATCCAAATGCAGGAACCCCCCCACGATATTGTTCTCTGTTCCATTTTCTGAAGGTGCGGCAGAAAACAGAACTGTATCCTGGATCGTTAGTGCATTAGCCGAAAAGGAAACCGGGAGCTGCAGCTTCAGGCTCACCTTGAAATCGCTTTCGAAATAAAAGAAGTCGTTCCCATTAGAATTGTTACCCCAGGGATTGATGGCAATATCATAGGAATGGCCCAGGAGATCGGGAAAATTTTCTATGAACTCTGCTACATTCGAGTTGGTACTGTTTATGTTGAGATCATATTTGCTGTATGTAAACCTGTAACCAGGTGATGGAACCTGAGATGCTCTGATTAAGTTGATAGAGGTGCCAATAAATGCATGATTGAGAAATACATCAGTACCGGTCGAGCTATTGATCGCGTTAAGCGTGTCTATAACTATCTGAGCATCCATGCCGAATCCATTCTCAATACTCAGCTGCATATCGATTGATTCCAGATCCAAAAAGCCCGAAGTCACATTGTTGAAAAAATCCAATGTGTCAATCTGCTGATTTATCGATATGTTGTATTGCCCGAAATAACCCTTTGCGTAATCTGTAATGATATCCTCTAAATTGTACTTAATCTCAAAGAAATCGCCAGCGGTAATAGGTACGGAATCAGGGGCAGCTACATCTATGATCACTGATATATTAGCGAGTATAGTGTTGAAATCATTTCCAAACGTGCCTTTTAGGTCCACATCATAGCCCGTTAGATTGAATTTTACATAAGCTGTAGCGGGATTTGATATGCTTCCAGCAGGAACTTGCGTAGAAACTGAGAAAGGAACACCCTGTTTTATGAATCCAGGCATGCTATAACTGACTACGGTCATTTCAGGAATGCTGCTTGATAATTCAAAAGATACAAATCCCGACCTGATCCTGGCTTCGGTTAGCTCCACCGTCTTGAGATTGTATTTAGTCTCGTTTGTGAGGTTGTTCAGCGTCGGAATTCCCTGTCCGGGCTGGAGGTAGAAGGAGCCAAATGGCAGATCAAAACGTTCCTTGATGCTGGTATCCGGTAGTGATACCAATGTATCCAGTGAAAGCCTGAATATTGTATTGTCGAATACGATGGTTAAGGAGCTATCGGGGTTGGTTTGGATCAGGGAATCTGGAACCAGGTTCTTTACGCCCAATGAGGTTTTCAGAATGGGGGCAAGAACATCTACATCCCATGACGGGCCGTTATTTCCCTTCCTGCACGCATCCAGGGACAGCATTGACAGGGCTAACAGTGCTAGTAAGAGTTTATTAATCAGATTTCTCATCATCTATGCGTTATAGCAAAGATATGCTATTTGATTTCCTTGAATAACCGCTTGAATTATATTAATTAACAGTGGGATGGCTTGTGTAAAGACGCAGGCGGGATTGAAAGGATGCCTTGATAAAAGCAATGCCCCTAGCTAATAATCATATCTCTTACCCCATAAAGTTTTGAGCCTTTCCTTCATTTCCCGCTCCCGTGCATTCTCACCGGGCTTGTAAAATGTCTCGCCATGTAATTCTTCTGGCAGGTATTCCTGATCTGTAAAATTCCCTACAAATTCGTGTGAATACTTATAGTCTTTTCCATAATCCAGGTCCTCCATTAAACTGGTGGGGGCATTTCTTAGATGCAAGGGCACCGATAAATTACCCTTCTCGGCTACAATTGCTTTTGCTTCTTTTATAGCGAGATATGATGCATTGCTTTTAGAAGAAGCCGCCAGGTAAATTGCTGTTTGCGATAATATTAGCTCGCATTCCGGATAACCTATAATATTTATCGCCTGGAAGCAATTGTTGGCTATTACCAATGCGGTTGGGTTTGCGTTGCCGATATCTTCTGAAGCCAGAATAAGCATTCTCCTGGCGATGAATTTTGGGTCTTCTCCTCCTGCTATCATCCTTGCCAACCAATACACGGCGGCATTGGGATCGCTGCCCCTCATGGATTTAATAAAAGCAGAGATGATGTCATAATGCTGTTCGCCCGTTTTATCGTAAACCGCAATGTTCTGCTGCACCTGTTCCATTACCATTTTATTGGTGATGTTAATGGTTGCTTGGCCCGATGAATCTACCAGCAGATCGAGAATGTTCAGCATTTTTCGAGCATCTCCTCCCGACAACCTCAGAAGGGCTTCGTCCTCTTTAAGCACTATTTTTTTCTTGCTGAGCGATGCATCATTTTTTATTGCTGCATTCAGCATTTGAAGTAATTCTTTCCTGTCCAGGGATTTTAAAATATACACCTGACAGCGAGAGAGGAGGGGTGTGATCACCTCAAATGACGGGTTTTCTGTTGTGGCACCTATTAGCGTAATTACACCTTGTTCTACGGCGCCGAGCAACGAGTCCTGTTGTGACTTGCTGAAGCGATGAATTTCATCGATAAATAGGATTGGGTCCGATCCCTCGAAATTCAATTCTGTTTCTTGCCTCTTAGCCTTTTCAATAACCTCTCTTACATCTTTTACCCCACTGTTTATAGCACTTAACGAATAAAAAGGGCGCTTGAGTTGTTCTGATATAATCAGGGCCAGGGTTGTTTTCCCAACCCCTGGAGGCCCCCACAGAATCATTGAAGGAATACGACCGCTATTTATGGCATTTCGCAAAACTGCATCTTTGCCTACCAGGTGTTCCTGGCCAATAAATTCGTTTAAATGTTTGGGACGTAAACGTTCGGCCAGGGGTTGGTTTCGGTTCATGATTGTCTACAATAATCAGCAACCACTAATTTATGATTTTATCGGCTCCAAGTCCTCTGAAAATAATTTTAAATACGGTACCTTTTTGCGCTTTTTTCTCTATGGTACCATCAATTTGTTCTACCAGAATTCGTACCAATTCCAATCCCAATGTTCCAGTATTTTCTTCCAGGATGTTCTTTCCGGACCCTATTCCATTATCTCCGACAATTAATTTGTACTGTCTGTCTTCTGTCGTATCCAGGAATATGTGGATTTTGCCTGCGTTTCTATTCTCAAAAGCATATTTGATTGAATTTGTGATCAATTCATTCATAATGAGTCCCATCGGAATGAGGGTATCAATTTCCAGGGATTCAACTGAGACCTGCACATCCAATGTGATGTGTTTGTCATAACTGTAGGATTTTATCAGATTATGGGCCAGTAAATTCACGTACTCCTTAATATTGATGTGAGCAAGATCCGCCGACATGTACATCTTCTCGTGTATGAGTGACATAGATTTAATTCTGTCCATTGACTTCTGAAATACAGCTTTAATGTTCTTATCCTTAATATAGCCCGATTGTATGCTGAGCAGGCTGTTGATGATCTGTAAGTTATTCTTCACCCTGTGGTGAATTTCCTTCAACAACAATTCCTTTTCATCTTTTTCTCTCGTTATTTCTGCAATCCTTCTTTCAACTTCATTTGCCAGGTGTTTTTTCGAATCACTCAATTGTTTTGTTCTTACAAAAATGAGCCCGTATAAGATGAAGACAATGATTATTATTCCCAATGTATAAAACCACCAAGATCTCCACAGGGGAACGCCAACCTCGAAACTGAAAGTTGATGGCTCTTCGTTCCAGATGTTATCACTATTTGCCGCCAAAACTTGAAACGTATAAATACCGGGCGGAATGTTGGAATAGGTAGTACTTCGTTCTGCCGTTACAGGTGACCAGTCAGCGTCAAAACCTTCAAGCTTAAAGCTGTACCTCACCTTTTCGGGATACTTATTGGATATTCCCACATAATCAAACGTAAGGTGGTTTTGGTTGTGAGGTAAATAAAGTGAATTGGGAAGTTTGAACCACGATTGTGATCCCTTGCTATATTGGACGAGGTCGATATTATCGAAGAACAATTTTACATTAGTGATGTGTGTTGATACTTCCACCTGATTGGTAAAGTCTTCTTTGGAGTCATATTGAATAGCACCTCTAACTGTTCCGAACCATAATTTCCCATCCGAATCTTTGCAAACAGCCCTTGTGTTACATTCAATTCCCCGAAATCCTTCCTCCTTGCCATAGTTCTTTACAAAAGCAATATCTCCATATTCATCTAATATAACCTTATCAACGCCCTTGTTGGTACCTACCCAAAGATTGCCTATATCATCTAAGGCCATTAGATAAATGGTATTGGATGAAAGCCCATCGTCTTCGGAGTATGTTTCAAATTTGATTCCATTATAGCGCACAATGCAACGATCAGTTCCAAACCATATATTTCCTGCTTTGTCTTCCACAATTGAGCCAACATATGCATTGCAAAATCCTGAAGTTTGCCCGTAGGTAGTGAACTTCTCACCATCAAATGCATTTGCTCCGGCACCTGTTCCAAACCAGATGGTTCCTTTGCTGTCTTCTAGCATGCAATGAATATAGTTATGACTTAAACCATCTTCATGCGTGTAGTGCGTGTACGATTGGCCATCATATTTCATCAGGCCATCGCCATAAGTTCCTATCCAAAGGTTGCCTTCCCTATCATACATTAAAGATCTGATATGATTGCTGCTGAGCCCGTCACGAATTGTATAGTTCCGAAATGCATTGTTGGTAAATCGTGATAATCCATTTTCAGTTGCAAACCATAAATTTTCTCCCTCTTTCAAAATCGCACGAACGTTGTTTCCGGCAAGGCCTTCCCGGGTAGTAAAATGACTTACTTCTTTTCCATCATATCGATATGCTCCATCACCTGATGTGCCCACCCATATATTTTTAGAATTGTCCTCGGTTATAGCAAAGATGTTATTGTTTTTTAGCCCTTCAATATTTTCATAATAAGTGAATATTTCACTTGAAAACTTAACAGCCCCTCCTCCAACTGTGCCGAACCAAATATTGCCAATTTGGTCTTCGCATATGGACATAATAACGTTACTGCCCAAGCCGTTCTCGTATCTATAAGAGGTTATTTCCTTTTTCGCGACTTTAAATACTCCACGGCCATTGGTTGCGATCCAGATATTCCCTTTACTGTCAGGCTTGATAAATGTAACGCTGAAATCGGAAAGACCGGCTTCGACGCCAATCTGTTCGAAATCTGGATCATCTCTTTGAATACTACCTGCAGACAGTCTTAAGGCTCCATTTCGTTCAACTCCAATCCACATGTTGCCTTCAAGATCCTGGGAAATACATCTAATGTCATTATACGGCAGCCCGTCGATTGCAATGATAGTTTTGAAGTTGCCGTCTTTCATAACATTTATACCCCGATCTGTGCCCACCCAGATAGAGCCGTCCTGTGCTTTAAAGAGACACCTGATTACGTTGCTGATGAGTCCCTGCTCTGTAGTGATGTTGGAAAATTCGTAACCACCATCTGTAATACTGATTCCCGAATTCGAGCCAATCCAAACCATGTCATTGTCATCTACGACCAGGCAATTTGATCCATCAGAGAGGAGACCCTCACTCATTCCAATGGTTAGAAAGTTCTTTCCGTTAAATCGTGTAACTCCTCCCCATGTTGCTCCTATCCAAATATTTCCATTACTGGTTTCTGAAATACCGGTAATAATTGGGCCCCCCAGGCCGTCTTTTTCTTTATATTGCTTAAACGTAATACCATCATATTGACATATGCCGCCTCCTGCAGTTCCAAACCACAAATATCCGCGGCTGTCTTCAAAAATCACATTAACCTGAGACTGAGGTAAGCCCTCATTTACAGAGAATGGTTCAAAATTATACTGCTGAGCAACTGATGTATATATAGTGCAAAACAGCAAGAAGAAATATGAGATTATTCTTTTCAAGCTAATACATTGATTGAAAATTAATGTTAAGCTACCAAAATAGAAGCATAATAAAAGCCAGTTAAGTCTAACCAGCATTTTCACCACACCAAAATTAATAAATCAGGTACTAAAGTCTGAAGTATTGGTTGAGCTCTA
>DTRI01000397.1:0-4877 GCA_012966015.1 Flavobacteriales bacterium
CAAAGGGGAGTTTTCTGTAGATCTTTAATCCAGAGATCCTTTCAACCATTGATTTTATCCTAGTTTTTATATTCATACAAATCTTTTGAACCCTACAGAGTCCGCTTCGATTTCGAATCAGTTATTCAGTGCTTTTAGCACTTTCTGAAAATTATTATCAAATGAGTAATATTTATTAAATGCATCGAAAGCATTTTGCCTATACACAGAATAGTTGTTATGGATTTTATCAATTGCTCTGGGAATATCTTCTAAGCTCTTAACCATTTCAAAGAATTTCATTTCCTTATAGATATGATTAGTCTCTTCACTGTATAAGCATATAAAAGGTATTCCATTTTGACAATATCTCGCATTCCTTTCAGATGATACTATCGTTAGTTTATTATTATCGTCATCATTATTGTAAATACTGATGCCAATGTATGCTGATGAAATAACATTATTCAAATCCTTTTCTTCAACGAAATCCTGAGATAAGAAGATGTTTTCAAACGAACTTATTTTATCTACAACTTCCTTATTCACTCTTGTGTGAAACACCGGGATATACTGTGAATCAAGGCCGTTTAAAACCTTGGCAACCTCAACTGAAGATCTTCTTTCAGCTACCATTCCATAGTTGAGAATAATCTTCTTATCAGAATCCAGGTTCAGCCTTTTGTATAAATAGGTGGACTTAGCCGAATTTGAATCTCCTTTTACACTGGCGGGCAGATAGATCCACTTCATTTTTTGAAAATCCACGTTATTATAGTCAGCTATGTGTAATGCCCTGTTCTTATCTTGAATTATAGTATAGTCACATCGGTGATGATATTTGATCTCAAGACTTCTCAGCGCATTAAAATCATATGGGGTTGGAAAATGTGGAACTTTGTATAAATCGACGCTAAAGTAAATTTTAGTACTGTTTGGCGCATGGACTCTATTCATTAACGCCAGCCCCTTCTTTTCAACTCCAAGCAAGAAATCAAACTTGATTTTCTTCTTGTTGATTAGGTAGGTTAGCTCAGATAAAAACAAAGACTCCTTTATCAATCCCAATTTGTGAAGAATTCGCTTTGGTTGAAATATCAGGTGGTCATTTTGCCTATAGTTGACAAATGTAACGTTGGTTAAGCTATTCAAATCAACGTGCTTCGGGGTATTCAAGTTCTGATTTAACGTAAAGACATATACCGTATAATGTTCTGATAAGTTGAAGGCCAGATTATAAAAATGAATATGGAGCAATTCATCATGCTGAAAAAGCCCAACAATCTTCCTCGTTTTATTTGGGTCCGAAATCATTTTTACAGATAACGGTAATGTATCTTGGTGAGGTGAGCTCCTCAGATAACCAATCATATACGCCTACTAGCTTCATCGGCTCAGCAAAAAAGTGTAACTCCGGAATAAACAGGTACCGCATTTTATGTGTTTCCCTAATAATATCTTCCTCTTTTGATTCCTTATGTTTAACACTTACTTCGAAATGCACGTCAACCGTATTATTATGATAGTCAATTTGGGAAGTTGAGGTTCTGTGTACATGAATATTTGCGCTTTCTATCTCTTTTTGACGAGTTGCAGGTAAATCCGTTAGAAAACCCGGGCCATACCAACAATCAAAAATGAATACTCCATTTGGGTTAAGATGCTTTTGCGCAGTTTTGAATACATCTGATAAATCCTTGTTTTCTGTCTGATAGCTCATGACATGAAAAAGGGAAACGATGACATCGTATTTAGCGTCTAAACGAACGTTCCTGATGTCACCACACTCAAAATGGGCATTGCTTATATTCTTCCCATTAGCTTTAGCCACCATTTCTGCGGATAAGTCAACCCCGACAACCTGATATCCGAGCCGGCTAAATTCTATAGCGTGCTGGCCCGTTCCGCATCCCAATTCGAGAATGGTCTTCGCACCCGGGCAGTTTTGCTGAATGAGCCGGTGGATATATGCAGCTTCTTCCTTGTAGTCTTTCTCCTTGTACAGAAGATCGTAATACGCTGCGTAAGCATTGAATACCATGCTCAAGAAGTACTTAGGATAGTCTTTAGTGAATCGGCCACGGTTTTCTGCTCCTCCTCAGTTATTCCCAAACCGCTTGGTACATAAAAGCCTCTATTGGCTAGTTTCTCAGCCATTGGATATTGCTCTCCCATGAACCAATTCCTTTGCGTGAAAACCGGTTGCAGGTGCATTGGATAAAAGAAGGGCCTGGTTCCAATCTTGTACTTACCCAGCTCTTTCATGACCCACTCCGCATTGTGCAGAAATGAATCTTTTAAGAGGATGCCGTAGATCCAATAAATGCTCTTTGCATATCCAGTTTCAGGATGCATCAGTTCAATATGTTCCACATCTTCAAGCAGCTCGTTGTAGATAGCTCCAATCTCCCTTTTCTTCACTATATGTTGATCAATTTTCTCCAGTTGTGCTACTCCAAGTGCCGCTTGTAAGTTGGTCATCCGGTAATTCCAACCCAAATCATGATGTACAAATCGCTTTTCGGGCCTGAAACATAAATTTTTAAGAGAGCGGCACTCGTTTTCCAGTTCCTGATCATTGGTTACAAGCATCCCTCCTTCGCCAGTGGTTATGTGCTTGTTGGGGTAAAAGCTAAAAATGCTAATATCTCCAAAGCTCCCACATTTCTGACCGTTGTAAGTCTGTCCATGCATTTCTGCAGCATCTTCAATTATTTTCAAATTGTGCCTCTCTGCAATATCGAGAACGGGTTCCATATCCACCGGTAATCCGTAGATATGTACTACGAGTATTGCCTTTGTTTTGGAGGTAATTTTTGCTTCGATGTCTTCTACGTTCATATTCCAGGTGGCTGGATCACTATCTACCAATACAGGAACAGCACCTTGACGAACGATAGAGGCTGCCGGTGAGATTATAGTAAAGGTAGGCATGATCACTTCATCTCCTTCGCCAATACCTATCGCTTTGACGGCTATATCCAAAGCTGCGGATCCGCTGGAGACGGCAATACCATACTTCCGATCCACATAATCGGAAAATTCAGACTCAAAGCGCTTTACAAAGGGACCTTCGCTTGAAATCCAGCCCGTATCAAGGCATTCTTGAACATACTTCTTCTCATTACCAGCCAGTAATGGAATGTTTACAGGAATCATCTAATCTTAGTGTTTGATTTTAATCTCTGAAGCACCTAAAGGATCAAATCGTACTTTATCCTGATCCCCGGCATAGGGACCTTGCTTAACCTCGATCATTTCCGTTGGCTCAAGCATCTCGAAACCATGTCCACCTGCGGCTAGAAGAATCACATCACCCGATTCAAGAATTCTACTCTCCAAGTAATTCTTATTATCATCGTAAAAATCAACACGTACTTTACCTGATTTGATGAACAAGACTTCTTGCGTTAAATTAACTTCTCTCCTAACAACATTGTGAACATGAGGATCAATTACATAGCCAGCTGGACGGTTCATGTAAGCTAACTGTTGAGAAAAATCGTCTGGGGTGAAGAATTCTATTCCGTCCTTTTTAAAATTCCGGTAGACAATGATAGCCAAGAGAACGCCATCGTTCTCAATAGTGATCGGTAGCATACATTAAGTTTTAGTTTGTGCTAATTTAGTTTTTCTTTTGAGCGACTTGACCATTCTTCGAACTACATATTGAGGAGTAAAAATCATAAACCTCATTCTACACTTAAACCTGTCAAAATAGCTGCAAATCTCACCAGTTTTGTTAAATGCGACATCCAGAAGTCTGTCATATTCATGCTCACTGCAATTTAAGCGTATGTCCTTTTTGTACTTCCGTAAGAGATAGAACCTGCCCTCAAAATTTGTCAATGGTGAGCTAGATATTCGTTTACCTCCATGCTCGTAGTAAATTGTCAATTCTTCCGGGACAAAGTCAAACCTAGACGACCTAGATAACGCAATAAAAGTGTCCCATTCCTGATAAGATGGACATTTTTCATCTAGTAGGCCTATCTCTAGTAACTTCGATCTTCTAATTATTGCGGAGCTATAATCCACATACATTTTTTCACATAAAATATCTCTTCTGATATCACCTCTCGTTTCCCAACCAAAAGCTCTTTTTCTATTATCCTTGTCATCTTTAACTGTAGAATAACAGGTCACCACATCCAATTCGGTATTTGACTTCAAATGACTCGATAGTTTCTCAATCATATCAGGGTAATACACATTATCCGAATCTAAAAAAGCTATCCAATCCCCTTTGGCATGCTTTAAACCAATATTTCTAGCTTTCTGCGCACCGCCATTTGTATCAAGTTTGAGATAATGTACATTATCATAAGTCTCCACATAGGTCGACAATAACTCTCTTGTACTATCTGTTGACCCATCATCAACTACAATAATTTCCTGTACAGCACTTGTTTGCGAGAGCACACTATTCAGTGCTCTCTCAAGCATCCTGACCCGGTTGTAGGTTGGAATAACAACTGATATTGAATCTGACAATTTAAATGGTGGTGAAAAAGGCGTATTGGCCCCCTTTATTTGAATATAACTTCAGAGATCGCTTCCAGATACTGTGTACCAAATCGAGAATCGGGTTCAAGATAGTTCCCTTCAGCCCATTCATTCCACGATTTAACAATAATCAATCGGTCCTCAATATCCCTGTCTTGCACTTTACTCACAGCCTTTTCAACCATTTGGCAAAAAAGTTCAGGAGTTGAGTCAGCGACAACCTCACCTCTCCATCCTCGGCGTGGTGTATTATCCCAGTTGGGAACAACCATAGGATACTCGTTTTTTCTCAATGTCTTACTGTTCAGATATTCAACAATATTAGAATACGGGATTATTTTTGGATAACGCCTTCCAAATCTCTTTCTAATGGAGTTAAATACATTCTTTCT
>DTRI01000397.1:4889-6656 GCA_012966015.1 Flavobacteriales bacterium
CGTCGTCCACAAAAGCATCCAATCCATGATCCTTAAGTTCATAACCGTTATATTGCAAACCAATGAAATGGATTCCCTTAAAACCTTCCTTCAGAGCCAGCTCTCTCCATAGGTCCGTAAATTTCTTAATCTCAGGACTTGCGAATGGTCTATAAATAAAGAAGACAATTTTTTCATTCAGCTTGATGTAACGATCATCCTTGAAGGCGTCTAATACCGAATAAAAGTGATTTGTGTAGTCCTCAATGCCTGGATACTCCTGATCGATAAGAATCTCATGTGCCGCCCCGTGCCATACTCTGTTCCATGTAAAGTTTGCCCAAGCAAGGCAAAATGGGAAATCAGGTTTCCTAGATTTAAGCACTGCCTTAAATGGACGGTCAATCATGGTTTTACCATGCCCAAACCAATAATGCCAGTAGCAGAATCCTTCAATTCCGTGTGTTCTTGCCAACTCCGCCTGAGCTTCTCTAACCTCCGGAACTCTTAAGTCGGAATACCCTAGATCAGCAGGAAGAATAGGCTGAACATGTCCACTAAACAGAGGCTTGGCCTTCGCTACATTGGTCCACTCGGTAAATCCCTTACCCCACCACTCATCATTTTCTGGAGTTGGGTAATACTGAGGAAGGTAAAACGCGATTAAACGTGCCCTTTTCTCGGTTTCAGTCATGTATGCCTATTTTCTGAACTGTAAATTAACAAGGTGGCTCGTATCTGTAAGCTCAAAGCCTTTGCAATCTCTTTGATAGTCAAGTGACCAATGACCATTATAGGATTTGGGTTCCCTCCAATCATCACCGTACCAATAACTCAAATACCAGTCTGGATCAGGAGCGGCGTATGTAACTCCTCGGAAATCAATGGTCGTCATCTTTGAGAGAATTTCAACAGGCAGTTCAAAATGGCCATGAAAGTTTCTATTATATAGTCTTCCATTTTCATCATGATAAATCCAAATATCGAATATTACCCCAGTTTCTTCATCCAGCAGAGGTACCTGCATATACCTTCCTTTATGTATAGTGGTGAAAAGAACTTCTTCAAAGGGAAGGGCTTTTAATAGCTTATAAATATCCATATCCGTGTATACGCCAATGTCCAGATCCTTATCACCCTTCAAAAAGTCATTATCACGATGCATTCCTAGAAGAGTGCCTCTAGCCACCCAGTAGGTTACACCAAGTTCTTCCAGAACCTCGACTCCCTTTTGGAGCGACACGTGTAATTCTTCCGTAGTAAAGCTCTTCTTTTCGAGACTGTCAGAGTCTATATAGTTTCTACAGAATAGCGTATCGGAATTATGACGTTGTTTAGTGATATAGTTATTTACTCTTAGAGCGTAATCAACTCCTTTTTTCAATATCCTTTTCATCAACGTTATAAGTTATTATTTATGAATTCATTAATCTCAAGCCACTCCGGGTCCAAATCTCTATTCAACAGACGAGCTGAGCCATCTGTTCCGGCCAAACCAATTCCCAGATTCACCCTAATCTCCTTATCCAGGGCCATATAGTCTTTACAGAGATTTTCTTCCCCATATATGCAATCAACCCATGCGCGTTTAAGTGTATGGTCAATCTTAGAGCTTCCCACTTTCACGTACATCTTCAGCCCTCGCTTGTTCATTTCATCGTAGAACTTGCTATAACTTAGATAGGACACTTGCTTTCCTGTTCCTATAGTAGCGATCTGATCCTCCTCGAGTGCAAATGAATAATCGAATACACCGAAGGTCCCTTTACCTAGAATATTAAAAAATTG
>DTRI01000398.1 GCA_012966015.1 Flavobacteriales bacterium
CCGGTTCTGCTATAGAGCGCTATTTCAGGAAAACAAAGTCGATGGATGAAAAGTTCATCGATAAATACCTGGACACGGATAAATATGAATATGAGGTGCATTTTACTGAGGATGAAGGTCATGCCACTGAAATATGTGCGCGAGCTATACAAGATGGTTTCGATATCATCGCGGCGGTAGGCGGTGACGGAACCCTGAATGAAGTTGCCAGGCTGCTAGTAGATACAGATATCAACTTCGCGATCGTTCCGGCAGGTTCCGGAAATGGCTTTTCAAGACATGTGGGTATTCCACTTTCATTGAAAGGGGCCCTGAATGTGATCAACCAGCATAAGGTTCAGCGCATTGACACGATTGGTATTTATCCGTTTGGTTCCGACCCAACTCCTGAAAATCGTACATTTTTTATGGCTACTGCCGGAATGGGATTCGACGCTGAGATGGCTTACCAATTCAAAACTGCAAAAAACCGTGGCTTATGGACCTATGTGAAATTGGTTTTTGAGCATTTCTTTACCTACACACCCAAAGAATACGAAGTGCATTTGGGTGAAGAGAAAATGACCGTTGAGGCTTTTGCGATAACCATAGCCAATTCCTCACAGTTCGGTAACAACGCCACCATTTCGCCAAAAGCAAAAATCGACGACGGATTGCTGGACGTGTGCATATCTAGGAAATTCCCCCTATACGCTTTACCCATGCTGGTGTATCGTTTTTTCACGGCGACCATCGATAAGAGCGGTTATATAAAGGTTCATCTGGCAGAAAGGGTTCGGGTCAGGATGGAATCAGACAGGATGCATTACGATGGGGATTCCGGGCAAATAAGCAATGACCTGCAGTTTGTCATTAATAAATCTTCACTAAACGTAATTACTGCTTAGTATGGGAAAGAAAAGAGGAGGCCTTGTTTATTCTACCAATCCAAATTTCAAATTGGATGACGAAGAGGATGATGCTGCTGTTGAGCAACGTGCTAACAAAGAAACGCTCTGGGTTCACTTCGAAAAGAAACACCGCGCGGGCAAGAAGGTCACGCTGGTTTCCGGATTTAAGGGAACCATGGATCAGATGAAAGCCTTGGGAAAGTTGCTCAAGCAAAAATGTGGAGTGGGGGGCAGCGTAAAGGATGCTGAGATTCTTATACAAGGGAATTTAGTGGAGAAGGTAAAGGCTATCCTGAAAGCGGAGGGTTATGGGGTGAAAGGCTGAAATTAATCTCAAAAGACAAAAATAAAAAGTCAAAATGTTTTGGTTAGACCAAAATCTTGTAAGTGAACTTTGCTTTTGACTTTTGCAATTTTACTTCTCTTTTTTTGACTTAGTTTACTGCTTCACCAATGTAAATTGCTTAACTCTTTACCACCTCCTCATACAATTTCTCGTACAGTGGAAGCACCTTATCTATATCAAACTTCCTGGAATGCTCCCGTGCACGATCCTTAAACGCTTTCAGTGTTTCTTCATCTTTCAGGATTGTCAAAGCATTCTTTGCCATGTCATCCACATCTCCCACATCGCTCAAAAACCCCGTTTCCCCATGAATGTTTACCTCTGGCAATCCGCCCGTATTGGTGGAGATTACCGGAACTCCGGATGCGCAAGCTTCGAGAGCCGCGAGTCCAAAGCTTTCAGTTTGGGATGGCAGTAGAAACAAGTCAGCAATAGAACGAATGGAAATGGTTTGAGTGAGCTTGCCGAGAAGAACTACATCGTCTTCACATCCCTCCTCCCTGCAAAGTTCTTCAATCTTGTGTCGATCGGGGCCATCACCAACCAAAATCAATCTTGCGCTTATCTCTTTTCGTAAAATAAGAAATGTCTTCAGCACATCCTCAACTCTCTTTACTTCTCTGAAGTTGGAGACATGCATAATTATCTTTTCATTGTTTGGTGCATACGTCGACCGGAGGCTTCCATTTGGATTCTCGATATAATTCTCAGCGCAAATAAAATTGGGTACAACTTGTATGTCTTTTTTTACTACGAAATGCATCAGGGTGTCCTTTCTCAAGCTCTCCGAAACCGCTGTTATCCTATCCGACTGGTTCAGGGCAAAAGTGATCACCTCTTTGTAGGATGGATCCTTTCCTATAAGCGTAATATCAGTACCATGAAGCGTAGTGATATATGGCAGGGACTTCCCGCTTTCTGCTAAAATCTGCTTAGCTGTATATGCGGCTGATGCATGAGGAATCGCGTAGTGAACGTGCATAAGGTCCAGGTTTTCATGCAGGGCTACATCTACCATCTTGTTGGTGAGCGAGAGTTCGTAAGGTGCGTAGTCAAATAGGTCGTAGTCAGATATAAGAACCTCGTGGTAATATACGTTGGGAATAATCGTATCCAGCCTAAAAGGCATCTTGTAAGTAATGAAATGAACATGATGACCTTTTTCCGCCAGTGCTTTCCCCAGCTCCGTGGCGACCACACCGCTACCTCCAAATGTCGGATAACAAACTATTCCTATGTTCATCAGTGATGTTTTGAGATTTACTAAATTACAAATTTATATCTGCCAGAGCGTCATATATAGCCTGCATTATATCTGTTCTAACATTCATTTGCACCAGGCTTTTGTTTTCAGAATCGGGATGAACACGGTTGGAGAGAAATACGTATACCACCTCTTTCTCAGGGTCAGCCCATATTAAAGTGCCGGTAAATCCTGTATGTCCGAAGCTCTTCTGCGAAATACACTGACAGGTTGGGCCATCTTTGGTATAGTCCATTTCAGGCTTGTCAAATCCCGCTCCACGCCTGTTGTCCTTTTCGTCATCATCACAAAACTGACAGTTACTGTATAAATTTATTATGCTGTCATCCAGGTATTTTTTCCCTCCATAAGTACCTCCGTTTAGTAGCATTTGCATGTAAATTCCTAAGTCGTTGGCATTGGAGAACAAGCCTGCATGGCCGCCAACTCCACCCAGCATAGCCGCGCCCGGATCATGTACGGTGCCATGAACCAATTGTCTGCGGAATATCTTATCATCTTCAGTGGGAACGATACGGTCCAGATCAAATTTATATTCAGGGTTGTAGCATAGCGTTCGAAGTCCCAATGGTGCGTAGAAGCTCTCTCTCACAAAGGTATCTAGCGTAGTTTCTGTAAGCTTTTCTATTATTTTTTTCACGAAGTAATAGCCCAGATCGCTATAGAGGTATTTTTTTTCTGCTAATTCTACCGCCTCCCGGAGTATGTAGTCATAAATAGAGTCTTTGTATGAAGCAATCAGGTATAGGTTTTTGGCTACTTTTATTGGGTGCTCCTCAGTTTCGGTTGTAGAATACATACCATCCTTATATTTAGCCCCCTTTGTTTCAAAAGCCTTCTTTCTCACGCTGTATTTTACATTGTCCATAGTATTGAGCCAAAAGGGCACCCATGATTTGAGGCCAGCATGATGGGTAAGCACATCCTGAATAACAAGGTCACGCTCATCCGCAGTATCCAATTCCGGTAGATAATTGCCCAGCGTGCTGTCCATAGAAAATTTTCCTTCCCCTTGTAGTTTGATCAACGATGATGTGGAGGCGAGTATCTTGGTCAGAGAGGCCAGATCATAAAGGTCAGATTTAAGTACAGGCTTCTTTTGATCATAGGTATGGTGCCCAAAGGCCTTCTGGTAGATGACTTTCCCCTTTACAGCAACCATTACCTGGCAACCTGGCGTCGCTTCAGCTTTGATGGCTCTTGCTACCAGCGTATCTATTGAATCCAGTTTTGATGAGCTGATGCCCAACTCTTCGGGAAGGGTGTATTTTAACCTGGTAGCCTGTGTTTCCATTCCCAGGCCAAATGGAAATTCTTTTGAAATACTTACCGGTAACTTACCTCCAGCCGAAATACCTCCAAATAACAGCTGCGCAGAGAGTTCCTGCTCAATCCTGTTATTGCTATAGGATACGAGTATGCCGTCAAGGTCTTTCAGGGAAGTGAGTGAAGATAACCCGTAGGGATTAGAGAAGGAGGTGAGAATCACGTCAGAATTCTTGCTAATCTCCAGCAATACCAAATCACACTGGCTGCTAATACCAAAATTCCTTCTCGGGCTGTTCGTATTGCTATGAATTCCTACCAAGACCAGATTATATGCAGAGAGCTTATCTGCCATTGCCGCTATTTGAGCCGGTGTTGGCTTCATTGTCAGATTAAAATGATCGATAGGAGCATAGTTGTCCATCATTAACTGAAAGTAACTCTCACCCGGTTCCTTGTTGCCAATTGACAGGGATGCAATCCGCTTTTTATCGAGATGGTCAATGGGCAAAATTGCCTTTTCGTTTTTAATTAGAGTCAGCGATGATTCTATCAATTTTCTCTTGAGAACCAGGGCGCTCCTGATATTTAAGTTATTGATTAGCTGATCTAGGTTAAGTGCTTTATAATCATCTAGTTGCATCCATTTTTTTGCCTTGAGTATATTCAGGCACCTTCCATCGATTTCTTCCTGGGTTATCAGGCCTTTTTTAATGGCTTTCTTAATCTTTTCAATGGCAAGCGGAACGTTTTCGGCGAAGAGCAATACATCGTTTCCAGCGAGCAAGGCACGAACATCTACCTCGCCGGGTCCAAAGTATTTGCTAACTCCTCTCATATTCAGAGCATCGGTAAAAATCAGCCCATCAAAACCTAGCGAGTCCCTCAACAGATGCGTTACAATATTTTTAGATAGGGTAGAGGCTATGTTCTTCTTCTTCTCATATGCAGGCACATAAAGGTGGGCGATCATCATACTGCCCAACCCTTGACTAACCAGCTCCTTAAAGGGGTATAACTCCAGACTGTCCAGCCTATTATGAGGATGTGAAATAACGGGTAGTGCTAAATGGGAATCAGTATCAGTATCTCCGTGACCAGGAAAGTGCTTGGCATTGGCAAGCACATGATTGTCTTGCAGCCCTTTCATATATGAAATTCCCTTCGCAGCTACATTTTCCCGGTCTTCTCCGAACGATCTATAGTTAATCACCGGATTGTTTCGGTTGTTATTTACATCAACCACAGGTGCAAAATTGACATGGATTCCCATTAATTTCGATTGCCGTGCGATTTCTGCCCCCATGTCGTATATCAACCGGTTATCCTGTATAGCACCTAAGGCCATCTGATAAGGAAATTTAGTGGTACTGTCCAATCGCATACCCAATCCCCATTCTGCATCCATGGCGATCATCAGTGGCACATTAGAAATAGATTGGTAAAGATTAGTAAGCTTTGCTTCCCTGACGGGGCCCCCCTGAAAGAAGATCAGGCCTCCTATGCCATAATCCTCAATCAATTTCGTTATGAAGCCCACATGCTGCTGGTCTCTGTTTGAGTAAGCAGCAACCATAAAGAGCTGGGCTATGCGTTGTTCGGGCGATAGGGCTGCCAAAACTGAATCTGCCCATTTGTGCTCGCAGCACAGATAAGGAGGGCTCAGTCGATCTGATGATAGGTCCTCACCATTCTTGTTGAGGAAACTGCTAAAGATGATAAAGAGTGTTGAGAGTAATAAGGGTCGGACCAAGGTGCTTAAATATTTTATTCCATTAAACTTTAATTCCAATAACACAGATATCATCGGTTTGTTCGATCTCTTCATTTTCTGGCTGTCTCCAGGCCCTTAATTCATTGTTGAGAATGTCGTGCTGTTTCGACATTGGCTCTTTACTTGTTCTCAACAACAATTCTTTGAATTGAGTGTACATGTATTTTTTAGGTGCGGGGCCGCCGAACTGATCGTAGAAACCGTCGGTGTAAAGATAAATTGTGTCTTCTTTCTCCAGCTCAAATGATTGCTCATGGAATTTCCTTGGTTTCCCCTCAAAAAATGCTCCCAATGGAAATTTGTCTGGTTTAAGTTCAAAGAGCTTCCCTTTTCTCACAACCGAAATCGGGTTATTGGCCCCCGCATAACGCAGCTCTTTCTCTTTTAAGTTGATGGTGCAACACACCGCATCCATGCCATCGCGAATTTTGCCTTCTTCCGATATTGCGTTCAAAGATTTGTATAGCTCTGAGTTTACATAGTTTAGAATATCAGCAGGCATGACATGTCTGTTTTCATTCACTGCCTGGCTGATGAGGTTAAAGCCGATCATGCTAATGAATGCTGCCGGTACTCCATGGCCCGTGCAGTCTGCCAGGGTGAGGATAAAGTAATCTCCTGATTTCTGCAGCCAATAAAAATCTCCGCTTACAATATCCTTGGGTTTGAATAATACAAATGACTGCTTGCTGTTTTGGGCAAGGGTTTCCGCATTGGGGAATATGGCATCTTGTATTTTCTTTGCATATTCAATGCTATAGGTAATATCCTTGTTTTTTTCAGTAAGTAAAATATTCGATTCTTTAACTTGTTCCCGAAGCTGTTCCTGAAACAAGGATATGGCAATTCCCTTTGCAATTTCTTCTACCGATTCTATAAGCTCTGTCGTGAAATAGTCTTTTTTATCAGAACAAATATTAACAGAACCCATCAGTTCATTGTTTGCAATCAATGGAACCAATAAATAGGAGTTTATGCCTTCCTTCACCAATTCTTCGTCTGATCCAGACAATTTCGTTTTTTTGGACAGATCCTGCACTAAATAGTTCTTGAGCTTTTTCAAATACACAACTCCGTGAAAATCCGACATC
>DTRI01000399.1 GCA_012966015.1 Flavobacteriales bacterium
GCATGTGATAACTCCCTCGTCTATCCACTTCTGTTCGCCTTCGTCATGAATCATCGTTGTTGTCTGACCAATTCCAGAACGCAAATTGTTGGCGGGGCCAACTTCTTCAAAGTGAGGTTTTTTATGTGGAGGCAAAAACTTTGATGGGCGTGGATGCGGTCCGGGTAACGGACCCTTAATCTGATGTTTCTCTGTAAATGAATTTGTATCTATGATTGTTGGCATTACTATCCAATGTGCCGCGACATTCTCCTGAGCAAGATTGATTGTCGGTACGTCTTTTGGAACAGGTCGCTCGCTTCTAATAAGGTGGGTCCCATCGGGGCCACGCATGACCGTTGATTGCCCTGCGCAGGCTGGTAGCAAACATATGAATGTAATAATGAGTTTCTTCATGCACACAGAGTACCCGAAGTTGGGGCAATCTCCAAATGAACCCAAGTTTCAAGTATCATCTGTGGTTCGATGTCCTCAAAAAACGACGATTTACAGAATCCCAACCGCAAAATTGCCCTTATTGCCTCATGCAGTGGGTGGGGATCAGGACGCGCAGCCGCTGAGCGAGGCCCTATCGAATTACTCAACGCAGGTTTAGCAGAATCCCTCAACGCCATGGTCGTCATTGTGCAAGCAGAGCCCTCAATGGAGGGGTGTAGTTTGCCAATGGAACAGGTCGAGAAGGCAATAGCGTCGCATGCCTTGAAAATTTCAGACGCTGTTGTTGTTGCCATTGAAGGCGGGTATCTCCCAGTTGTCATTGGTGGGGACCACATATCTGCAATCGGATTTCACTCTGGGCTAGCCAGAGCACACGGTGAGACCGGAATCGTCTGGATGGATACGCATCCCGATTTGAATACCCCCGAAACAAGCCCATCTGGAAATATTCACGGCATGGTGTTGGCTTCATTACTAGGCAGGGGAAGTGAGACAATGCTCAGGGCGGCAAATGCGTGCCAAACAAAAGAAAAGCATGTTGCGATGATCGGCACGAGGGACATCGACGCCGGCGAACAGAAGTGGATAGACGAGGGAGTTATCACATGCATGACAATGGGCTATGTCAACGAACACGGTCTTGAAGAATCAGTACACAAAGCGGTTGAAATTGCGAATATCGCCGAAGCCGGATTTGGCTTAACCATTGATTTAGATGTGATAGATCCTTCTGACGCACCATTTGTTGCGACTCCTGTCGAGGGTGGAATGAAAGCGACTGCCCTTATTCAAGCGCTGCAATCGACGCCAAGCAAAGACCGACTGTTGGGCATGGAAGTGACCGAATTCACACCGCGGAATGAGGGTGATGCTGCTCTTGGGGCAGCAATCGTTTCTTCGCTAGTTACTGCTATAACAACGTTGTGAAGGCAGTCTGCTTTGTCATTGATTCATGCGCAATTGAATGCCTAATTGATTCCACCGCAACCCATGAATTCGATTTCAGCGATGGTCGCAAATTTTTCCCCTTTAATCGCGAGTCTAAAGTATCTTGACGAAGCACCTACTCCATCAAACATTAGAACGCGCTCACCAACAAACGGTAGATCGTTGACTATTGGTTTACCAACTTGCCCGTATGTAATCCCGTCATGACTTGCGTACAGGATAAATGTATTGCTGCGGTATCTAGAATCAAAGTTATTCAACATGATTTGTAATGAATCAATGAACACAGTTTCACCAAAATCAAACTCAAGGTAAAACCAATTAAATCTTGGCAAACCCCAAGTTAGCGCGTTTTCAATCGATGTATATTTCCCATCAAAGAGCCGCAACAGATTTGGATCTGTTTGATTAGGTTCTATTTCTGTAGATGCTTTTGGGAATAGGGCAACGGGCTCGCAATCCATTGCAGTTGCTTCCAGTGGACCCACCCCCTCGCCAGTTGGTTGCTTTACTTTGTACAACACAAAACGATTATTATGATGAAAAGAACATTTGTATTAATGACAATTGCCAGCTTACTTTCTTTTGGCGGAATTGTATACGGCCAGGATGAGGAATCAGCTTCAGATACATTGGTTGTAGAGAGCATTGAGACCGGTGTTATCACAACAATGGTGATAGGAGAGGAAGGAGATACAATCATTCTCAGTGAGGAGCAGCCCGAACCAGAGGCGCCTGTTGAACCTGAAGAAATGGCAACGGAAGAAAGCGAAGTTGAGGTTGAGGAATCTTTTCACCAGGTGGTAAAGCAAAAGTTTATTGAAGGTGGTGCAGAGTTTATGGCAATTGTATTGTTGTGTCTTATTCTCGGATTGGCGTTGGCAATAGAGAGAATCATTTACCTCAATCTGGCAACTACAAATACGGATAAATTATTGAGCTCTATTGAAGGTGCGCTTAGCTCAGGTGGAGTCGATGCGGCCAAAGAGGTTTGCAGAAACACAAAAGGGCCTGTGGCAAGTATCTTCTACCAGGGACTGGACAGAGCAAAAGAAGGAATTGACGTGGTAGAGAAAACCATTGTTGCTTATGGAAGTGTGCAGATGGGCTTGCTTGAAAAAGGACTTTCCTGGATTGCCTTGTTTATTGCATTGGCTCCCATGCTTGGGTTTATGGGAACTGTAATAGGTATGATCGGTGCATTTGACGCGATCGAAGCGGCAGGAGATATCTCTCCCAGCTTGGTTGCGGGTGGTATTAAGGTAGCACTGTTAACTACGGTCTTTGGATTGATCGTCGCAATTATTCTGCAAGTATTCTACAATTACATTGTGTCGAAAGTGGATTCCTTGGTCAACGATATGGAAGACGCTTCTATATCGATGGTAGATCTATTAATGAAAAGTGGAACTTCAAATAACTAAGTCTTATGAAAGATAGTTTAGCAAAACCATTATCCATTGCGTTGTACGCTCTCATGGGAGTTTCAGTTCTGTTGCTTTTGTTGTTCTTTGTTGGCGTACTGAATGAAGGTATTCTTCTTTCATGGTCATACCTCCTGGTTGCCATAGCGGCAATTGCAACGGTTGTTTTTCCAGTTATTTATTTAGTGCAAAATCCGAAAGACGCTAAGAACACGCTGATCGCTATAGCTGCCATGGCAGTAGTTTTTGGAATTTCTTATGGCTTGGCATCTGGTGAAGTACTGGAAAAATACGTAAAGTACGGTATTGATGAGTCGAGCTCCAGATATGTGGGTATGGGCATTTATGCTACCTATATGCTTATGGTTGGAGCGGTTGGTTCAATTATTTTTTCTGCTATTTCAAAAATGATCAGGTAAAATGGCCAGGAAGAAAAGAGGACTTGAAGAAATCAATGCGGGCTCAATGGCTGACATTGCTTTTCTGCTACTCATATTTTTTCTTGTTACAACCACCATGGATGTGGATTCAGGCTTGTTGAGAAAGTTGCCACCACCATTAGATCCAGAAGCTCCCAAACCTCCGCCTATTAAGGAAAGAAATGTGTTTGCTGTTCTTGTAAACAGGAATGACCAATTGTTGGTGGAAGGAGAAATTGGTAACCTGAAAACATTGAGGGCTAAGGCGATAGAGTTTGTTACAAACCCTTACAATAAAGCGAACCTTTCAGCCAAAAAACCAGCTCAGGATATAGAATTAATTGGTATGTATGAGGTCTCAAAAGGGGTTGTATCCCTGCAAAATGATAGAGGAACATCCTACGATATGTACATTATGGTTCAGAATGAACTGGTGGCAGCATACCGAGAAGTTCGGGATGACCTGTCTATGCAGACATTTGGTAAAAAATATGGTACGCTTAACAAAGCTCAGGCAAAGGCTGTACGCCAGGCAATTCCAATGATGATCTCAGAGGCAGAACCCAGAAACATTAGCAGCTAATATTTAAAGGACAATGTCAAAGTTCCAAAGAAAAAGCAAAGGAGGCACCCCAGCGATATCGACGGCGTCGTTGCCGGATATTGTGTTTATGCTATTGTTTTTCTTTATGGTTACAACTGTAATGCGTGAGGTGAGCTTGAAGGTCGTCGTTTCTCAGCCTAAGGCTACAGAAGTTAAAAAACTGGAGAAAAAATCCTTGGTGAGCTATATATATATAGGACCTCCTATAATAGGGTTGGCTGCTGCTTACGGTACTGAGCCGAGAATACAGCTCAATGATGCATTTGCTACAGTTTCGGACCTTGGTGAATTCATCATCGCGGAAAGAGAGGCGAGAAATGAGAAGGAGGTTCCCTTTATGACTACATCTCTTAAAGTAGACAAGACCGTGAAAATGGGAATTGTAACTGACGTTAAGCAAGAGCTTCGAGAGTTGAATGCACTTAAGATCAACTACTCAACAAAGAAGGGCACGGATATTACTGCCCAATAATTAATTTTTCTTTTCTGTAAATCAGGAATATTAACCCTGAAACAATAACAAGGCTTGCAAATAGTAAGCTGCCTTCACCTTCCATCGTTCCCACGTTGTCGGCGTCAAAATCTATTAGGCCTTTACTTATTAAATAGGAGAATAGTACTGCCGCCCCATTGTTCATGAAATGGCAGATGATGGGCAGCCAAAGCGAACCACTCCAAACAAATAGATAGCCAAATAGCACACCCAATATGGCTCTGGGGATGAAACCATAAAACTGTCCGTGTATGGCACTGAATAAAATGGCTGCAATCCAAATACCAAGGTGTGCATTATTGGTAGCTTCATGAAGTGCTTTTTGGACCACGCCTCTAAAAAATAACTCTTCACTTACAGCGGCCACCAAGGCTATCATAAACAGATTAAGTATCAGATCGAGAATCGAGTCCATCTCCAGGAATTTTTCCGTGAGCATCTCAGCATTGGCCTCAGCATTGCGCATCCAACTCTCCACTCCCTTTAAGAAATCCGGGAGGGACATATTGCTATTAACTTCAATCATCCAATTGATTAATGGAAGTGATGCCAGCATCAGCACGCTAGAATAAATGATTGAAGAGAGTTTTGGTACGGTGTGCAGCTGGAAATAGCGCAACTTCTCTGAGGTGAATAAAAAAACGAATGCCACTGCAGGAAGTATAAATATCAGTATAGAGCTTATTATCTGGCTCAGCTTCAGAATTAGAAGGTCATTCTCATCATAACTTTCAAGTGAAATGCTTTCTCCAGCCGATAGTGCTACCAGCAATCCAATGATGAATATATAGGTGAATATACTGCTAAGTTTTAGCCCCCTATTCAGTGCTCCTGATGAGATCTCCATATTTTTAACTTAAAAAGTGATAATTTTGCATCTGGAAAAGAAATTGTGGTAAAAATAGCAAATATCGATTTGGGGGAATTTCCCCTGTTGCTCGCACCTATGGAGGACGTGAGTGACCCGCCATTTCGCGCTTTGTGCAAGGAGCAGGGTGTGGACCTGATGTTCACGGAGTTTATTTCTTCGGAGGGTTTGATACGCGACGCTGCAAAAAGCGTTAAGAAACTCGATGTGTTTGAATACGAACGCCCAATAGGAATTCAAATATTTGGAAGCGAAATCGAGTCCATGAAAAGGGCCACAGAAATTGCGGCTGGGGCGAAACCTGATCTAATTGACATAAATTACGGATGCCCGGTTAAGCAAGTCGCTTGTAAAGGCGCCGGAGCTGGGATTTTATTAGACGTCCCGAAGATGGTTGAGATGACCTCTGAAATAGTTAAATCAACTTCCCTACCCGTTACGGTAAAAACGAGGCTGGGCTGGGATGATAACACGAAATATGTAGTAGATGTGGCAGAGCGGTTGCAGGATGTAGGCATTAAGGCCATATCCATACACGGGAGAACCAGGAAGCAAATGTATAAGGGGAGTGCGGACTGGACGCTTATAGGTGAGGTGAAGAACAACCCCCGGATGCACATACCCGTGTTCGGAAATGGCGATATAGAAAGTGCTCAAAAAGTAATAGAGGTAAAAGATAAATACGGTGTAGATGGAGTGATGATTGGCAGAGCGAGCATAGGATACCCGTGGATATTTAGCGAGATCAAGCATTATATCGAGCATGGGGTATTGCCCCCACTGCCAACCATTGAGAACCGGGTGTTAGTATGCAGATCTCATCTGGAAAAATCTGTAGAATGGAAAGGTGAGAGACTGGGCATATTGGAGATGAGACGTCATTATTCCAGTTATTTCAAGGGATTCCCCAATTCCAAGGAGTATAGAATGCAACTGGTTACCACTGATGAGCTTGATGAATTACATCTCATCCTCGACGAAATTGTGCAGAAACTAACTTACGCGGAGGTCGCCTAGAAATTAGGATATACTAATGCTCTTGGTGGATATTCTGCCAATGGGTAGCCAGCTGGCCAATAGGCCAATAACTGTTACGGTAAGAAAAATATAAACCAGATCCTGCGCCTGTAAGGAAACGGGAATTGAATCTGTTACAAAGTTCTCTCCAAGCTTTATCAGCCCATACTTCTGCTGTAAATAGCAGATAACTGACCCAATGAACAATCCGGATATGTTGCCCAGAAAGGTGATCATCATACTCTCATTAAAGAAGATTCTCTTGATCAATGAAATTTCAGCGCCCATGCCCCAAAGAATTCCTATGTCTTTCTTCTTGTCCATAATAATCATGGTTAGGGATGCTATTGAATTGAATGTCGCAATAATTAAAATGAATGTGAGAATTAGAAATACTGCCCACTTTTCTGTTTTCATGATTTTATAGAGAAAGTCGTGTTGCTCATAACGGTTGGCCACATTAAATTCAGAACCGACAATCTGCCTTATCTCCTCCTGAATATCATGCATATTTGCCTCCTCTTTAATGGCTATTTCAACTGCCGAAATTTGTTGGTCATACTGCAATAAATCTCTGGCAAAACTCAGTGGAACCAATACGAATTTAATGTCGAAATCCTTTTGGATAGAGAACACGCCGCTTGTATGGATTTTCCTGGTTATGAATGCATCATTTGGATTAAGCGTCTTCTTTAATCCGCGTTTTGGCATGTAAACGGTAAGTGGATTGAACTGATCATTAACACTTATCCCCAGAGAATTAGCAATACCCTGGCCTACAATAGCCTGTGGCACACCATGCTCTTCAAGCTGCAAAATTCCGGCTGTCATCATCGTATCAAGTCCGGTCATCTTTAAAAAGGCATCTTCTACACCTTTGATGGTGCCGATGTATTGCTGCTTTCGATACTCTAACAATGCGTTCTCTTCTATTACGTCTACGTAATATGCCAGGCCATCTAGCTTCTGTATCGCTTCTTTTGGGAAGGACGATGCATTAAATGTTTTTCCTTCAACTGCAGTTATCTTTATATCGGGGTCAAATGCGTCAAAAAGCGAGATGACTAAGTTTTCCAATCCGTTAAACGCGGATAACACAACAACAAGCGCCAGTGTTCCAATTGACACCGCAACCACCGAAAAGCCCGAAATTATATTAACTGCATTTTGAGATTTCCTGGAGAACAGATACCTACGCGCGATAAATAGAGGAAGCCTCATAAGGTTTTTGCGGATTTAGATTCCCGTGCCGATACACAATTGCTTTATTTCCAAGCTCTTACAATCAGCCCCGTTCCCGTACTAGATTCGATTGCAGTATCCAAATAATTGAGCATATAGCAAAGGGGATACGTTACAAGGTAATAAAAAGGCAAAATTATATAAAACAATCTGCTCATGCCCAGCATAAGAATTGGATATTTCATTGAGAGTTTCCAGGAAATCTTCCCTGGGGCACCGTAAGAGTAACGCGCATCCACCTCAGTAAAACCGGCCGCTTTTAATTTGTTAGCGATATCCTTGATATTGTATCCATCGCGTACGTGTTCCTCTATAAATGATTCTTCCGAATCACCGTGCACGTCCGAACCTCCCTGATCCGATGGTGTAGATATTAAGAGCATGGCACCCTCCTTCATAGAGTCGTAGTAATTTCTGAATACAAGCTCATCCTCAAGTATATGCTCCATTACATCTACACACAACACCAAGTCAAAACAGCTTTCAGTTTTAAATGTGGTGAGATCATCTGTTTTAAAGAGAACAGATGCTTTGCCGATAGAACGAAAGAAGTTGTTGCAATCGCCAACCTGCTCTTTTTTGACATCTATTGATAAAATATTCCAGCTGGAATTGATATTTGAAAGATAGTAGGTGTACTGGCCAAATCCAGCACCGGCATCGAGAATATGAGTTTTATAATACAATCCTACCGACTTCTTCCGCGCTCTCGTCCATTTTCTTAATTCCTTGTGAATATGCCAGCTTCTCAACAGCAGTAAATCCAGCAGCTTGTAAAACAAGATTCTCAAAAATGGTGTCTTGTTAAAAATGTTTCCCAAGCCTCTTTTTATCGGATCGTATTCCATGGTAAAATCGTGACAGTGATCTATTTATTTAATATTCAGTAGATTTTCGATATTCTCATCGTAATCGATCGAGTCGTCGAGGAAGAATTTTATCTGTGGAACGGCCTTTAGCTGGTTCTTTATTCTGGTCGCCAGCTTTTTGCGTAGATCGATGGTGTGGCGATTGATTTCTTCCAGTGCTTTCTCCTTTATTTCAATGGCTGCTGTACTGAGTGGTTCCAAACCTACTGCAAAAATACTAAGGTAAACTTTGGCCATAGAAAGATCTGGGCTTATCCGAACCAATGAAACAGTAATCATCATTTCTTTGCGAATACTCAGTCCTGAATCCTGAAATATTAAGGCCATTTCCTTTTGCAACATGCGTGAAACTTTATTCTGTCGTTTCGTATACATTTCATGGTACGATTTATGAGGCACAAATGTAGTGAATCTCTATCCTGTAAGCAATGAAGTGTTTAATTAGGAATTTTGATGTTTATTCGTCAATTAGCTGTGAATTCTCGTCTGCCAAAGCGGAACGTGAAGGCGGATTAAATATTGGTTTTCCTGATAGGAAACAGCAAACAGATTGTACTGTAAGACTCAGATGTCTAGTTTTGCCATGGTGTATCGAATAAAACGATAGGTCAAAATAGTTAACCCCCAGATGAAATACTTCAAACATCTTCTTTTATCAGTATTTTTCATACCTGGGTTCGGATACTCGCAAATTTCACTCACCCTCTCGGATATGGTCTCTGTAGATACCACTATTTATTGGGCCAAAGATTATGGCCTTGATTCGTCTATTTCTCCGGGGAATCCCGGTGTAAATACATGGGATTTTTCGCTTTTATACAATAGAGTTTTTGATTCTTTACAGTTTGTAAACCCATCCACAACTCCTTACGCCGGAAGCTTCTCCGCGGCTAACTTATGTGTGAAAAACGCCGATGGCTATGAGTATTATACAAAAAATACAGCTGGATTTTATCTGAATGGCGTTGCTTCTGACTATTTTAACAATGGAATCTTTCTCAGTGTTCGGGTCCAGCCATCTTTAACCTTAATTGGATTACCAGCAAACTACTTGAATTCTTCTAATGAAACAGCATTTTTAAATGAGACCGTTTCAGGATCATCAGTGAATGTCAGTAGTTATGATTCAATTTTTTTGACAGGAACAATTCAGGTGCAAACAGTGTTTGACGCTTACGGTACAATGATCTCCCCACTAGGCACTGTTGACGTATTGCGCCAAAAGGTGGTGGAAACTGTGGATTATACGCTTGTCGGAAAGAAGTATCTTTTAAACGCTGTTTTGTATTCCAATCAACTTGTAAATGAGACAGAAACAACAAATAGATACATTTGGTGGACCGACAGTCCGAGGGTAGGCTTCCCACTTATAGAGATGGAGCTGGACGCCAATGGTGACGCGAAACGCATAGAATTTGCGGTTCCATTTAATGCGAAGCTTCAGCTACCAATTGAAACGAAGTGCTTTGATTCATGTGATGCAGTAGCCGCAATAATCAATCCCATACCATATTACAATTATTTGTGGTCTGATCCGGGTTCTCAAACTTCTCAAACTGCTTCCGGCCTTTGTAAGGGAAATTACTTTACGCGAGTGTCAGACTCCATTGGAGCTTTTGTGAATATTCCATTCTCCGTACTTAACAATTCCCAATTAACCGGTACAATAAGGATTTCGGGTGTGTCATGTCTGGAATGTTCAGATGGGGAAATGCAGGTAGAGGTTTTGGATGGAACGCCTCCTTATGCCTTTCAATGGGACAGTGCAGCAGGAGGCAGCAACAGCGCTTCTGTAGGAGGCCTTGAAATAGGTAGCTATTCCGTAACAATAGTTGACTCCAATGGTTGTTCAATAGTTGTAAGCAGCGAAATGGTACTGTTTGAGGGGGTAAAAGTGTTTCCAAACCCAACGTATGACTATTTGAACATCACAACGCGGATTACCGACGAAGCAAAGTTTCGGATTTATGACCTGTCAGGCAGGAGGGTTGCGGAATATGAGCTTTCTTCATCGAGCTCATCAATTTATGTTGGTGGATTGGGAGAGGGCATATATTCTTATCATATCATAAGTACGCCTGATGGTACGGAGAAGAGAGGAAAATTCTGTGTGCTCGACTTTTAGTAATTACCTTCCTACAATTGCCCGATAGTTTATTTTTTATAAATTAGCCATCCAGTACTAACCCAGAATAAAAAATTATGAATAAGAAACTACTTTTTTCTCTAGTGATTATCGGAACATTTGCTGTAACTGCCAGAGCTCAGATCAGCGTTGACTCTATGGACATGCCCAGTGTTGGTGATACGGCTATCATGGGAATTGATACGATGTTACCTGCTTCCATAATGGTTGGTGCTACGGGAGCACAGTCCTGGGATTTCACCGCGTTGCAACCAGATGAATTTGATACACTGAGATATGTGGATCCTTCCACTACACCGAACAGCACGGATTTTCCAAACTCTAATCTTGCTATAGACGGTGTTCAACCAATAGTGTTTCAAACTTTGGATACTATGATGCTTGTAATTGACGGTTATGCAGGTGATGATCCATTCGGCGCTGGCTTAACTGTTGTAGCGCCATTTTCTCCAACGCAATTGATGCTAAATCTACCATCTACTGTGGATAGTTCTTTCACGGATACTTCCGGCTTTGATGAAACCATGTCAACAGCACCATTGGGACTGCCAGTACCTGATTTGGATTCAATAAGGTTGGTACACGACAGTTATGCAACAAGTGTTATTGACGCCTACGGTAATATGACAATACCCGGAGGAGGTAGTTACAATACAATCCGGCAGCTGTACACAGAAAGCACAGTTGATAGCATTTTCATTTATTGTGGCAATCCTGCAGATTGCTTTGTCTTTGTAGCCACGCTGCCCTATGGATGGAGTTTAGTTCCATCGGCCGTACTGGCACTTCTTGCACCAGGTGTATCAAATCCTATTGTTGCTACAACCTATACCTATAAATGGTGGACAAATGGACAATCTGTTCCAGTTGTAGAAGTGATAACCGACGCAGCAGGTGGAAATGAACTGGAGGCCAGCTTTAAGCTTACCAATCAGGTGATGGCATTCCTTGGAGGAACAAACGACGTGCTCTGTAATGCAGAATCTAATGGATCTGCAACTTGCAATGCGATAAATGGAACGACTCCATACACCTATTCATGGAATACAACACCTGTACAAACCAATGCAACGGCTACTGGCTTACCCGCCGGAACATACGATGCAATGGTCATTGATGCCGCAGGTGACACCTCAATTGCAACTGGTGCCGTAGTAAGTGAACCAGCCGTTTTAATGGTTAGTCTTACTATGATGCCGGATTCTGGAAGTGGCCAGGGTTCAGCAACTGCATCAGCAAGCGGTGGAGCTGGGGCGCCTACATTTTCTTGGAATACCAGCCCGGTCCAGACTGCGGGTACCGCTACCAATTTAGCAGCGGGCACCTACACTGTTGTGGTCACTGATAATAACGGATGTACCGTTACTGATTCTGTGGCTGTCACTTTGTTTGTGGGCATAGATCAGTACGGAGAAAGTGTTGGTGAGGTTTACATGTATCCGAATCCGGCTAGCAGCGAAGTGAGTATTGTTTCGACAATAGCAGATGTTCAATTCTTCAATGTATATGACATAACAGGTAAGCAGGTATCAAATATCAATATTGAAAGTGGCTCAAACACGCTGAGCGTCTCAGATTTAACAAATGGATTGTACGTTTACCAAATAGTAAACAAATCAGGTGAAGTGATTAAGAACGGAAAGTTTTCGGTCCATAAATAAGCATAGAAGAGCACCATTAAAAAGCGGGATCAATGAAGTGGTTCCGCTTTTTTTATGTTAATAAAGGAAATTATCGTAGGGGTATCTTTGGCTGTGCAATTTTTTGATCTCATTGTAAAAGAGCGATTTTAAAGCCGTAATATTCTTCTTTTTGGTTGCTGAAATAAACAGGGAAGAATCATTGATTCTGCTCATCCAGGATTTCTGAAAAGCCGATAGATTTACCGGATGATCTTTGTCTTTGTAGAGATCAATTTTATTGAAGATCATTATCGTGGGTTTATCAATTGCGCCAATTTCCTTTAACGTATCATTTACTATCTCGATTTGAGATTCAAAATTGGATTGGGATATGTCTACGATATGGATGAGCATGTCTGCATCCTTCACTTCATCTAAGGTAGATTTGAATGATTCTATCAACTGGTGGGGTAGCTTTCTGATAAAGCCTACCGTGTCTGACAATAGAAAAGGTAAGTTATCGATGACTACCTTCCTTATGGTCGTATCCAACGTTGCAAATAGTTTGTTTTCGGCAAATACATCGGATTTGCTTAGCAAGTTCATTAAGGTAGACTTTCCAACATTTGTATACCCCACAAGAGCAACCCTTATCATTGCCGCGCGGTGCTTTCTTTGTATTGCCTTTTGCTTGTCTATAATTACAATTTTCTTTTTTAATCGACTGATCTTTTCTCGAATAATTCTCCTATCTGTTTCCAATTCAGTTTCTCCAGGCCCTCTTAAGCCGATTCCTCCCTTTTGTCTTTCGAGATGCGTCCACATACGCGTAAGCCTTGGAAGCAGGTATTGATATTGCGCCAGCTCTACCTGAGACTTAGCATGAGCCGTCCTGGCCCTGCTGGCGAAGATGTCTAATATGAGATTGGTTCGGTCTAGTATTTTACAGCTCGCATTCTCGATTGAGCCATTTATAATTTTTTCAATGTTTCGCAGCTGTGTAGGGGAGAGCTCATCGTCAAAGATTACCAAATCAATTTTCTTTTCCTTTACATAGTTTTTAACTTCCATAATCTTCCCTGCACCAATAAAAGTCTTTGGATTAGGCGCTTCCATCCGCTGCGTTACCAGCCATTTGGTCTCCGCGTTGGCTGTGTATGCCAGGAATTTTAGCTCGTTCAGGTTCTCCAAAACTGTTTCTTCATCCTGACCCTGTCGGATCATTCCTACCAAAACAGCTGATTCTGGATTACCAGATTTTTTTACAGAAACCTGCATATTTAAAACAATAGGATGATGAATGAGAATTGTGGAATATTATCTGAATAGTGGCCGTGCTACCTGCGTAAATGGCCAGGGTATCGACACAAGTATAAGCACAAGAGCAATGGTAAAGAAAATGGCAATTTTCTTATGCTTAGCAGTTGGCACTTCTAATTTCTTTGCGGCGGACCTTCCTAGAGTAATAATTATAACTGCAATCAGCATTAATGAAAGATGCTCGACCGTCCAGAACCTCAAGTGAGCATCGCTCATGGTAGCTTTCATTCCATCAAAGCGGACAAAGGGACTCATAAAATACAATGCAATTCCAACAAGAAATTGAATGTGCATCGCAATCATGGTAAAGAGCGCGGTTTTTTCATCCTTTGCCGAATACTCCATCTTCCCAAGCCATCCTCGCCAAGCCATAACAATGGCCGCAATCAATAAACCCAGCGCCAAATACCTCCAGTATGAATGAAAATAGAGTAAGTAGGAATATGCGATGTTATCAGACATGATCTCAAATTAAATTGAATTAAGCGAATACAAATGTAACGAATCTCTTATGGAAAGTTACTGTAAAGTCTCTTCTGGCATCTTCAGGTATCCGATCGCTTATTAAATCCTTATCCGTCTTTGGCGGATTTAATATTGTATGCGCTAAATCCTTTGTCTAAATATGCATATATCTTGATCAAAAACATTATTTTTGTTCCCCTCCCCTGATAAGAGCATCGCATGAAAAGGTTATATTCTGTATTGTATTTAGTTGTCTTTTGCACAATAATCGCGCATGCTCAAGAAACTTTTCCCGTAAACGGTGTAAGTGATAATAAACACATTGTGTATGCGTTCACTGGCGCTAAAATATTCACAAGCTATAACATGCCTGTTGACAACGCCACCCTTATCGTCAAGGATGGCAGAGTAGTTCAGGCGGGTGAGGGAATTGTTATACCTGCAGAGGCAGTGGTGCGGAAGCTCGACGGTAAATTTATCTATCCATCATTTATCGATCTGTATTCGACTTATGGCTTACCAAAAATTGTGGATCCTAAAGAACTACGAATACCGCAGATTGAATCTAAAACCAAAGGAGCATATAATTGGAATCAAGCTATAAAATCTGAGAAAGTTGCGGCGGAGATATTCAAGATGGATGAAGAGCAAGCTAAACAATTGCGCGAGTGTGGATTTGGTGCAGTGCTCTCATATTACAATGACGGAATTACCCGGGGAACCTCCGTATTTGTGACATTAAACAATACAACTGAGCAGGAAGTAATACTAAAAGGGGAAGCTGCAGCCAATTACTCTTTCTACAAGGGAACATCTCAACAGGATTATCCATCATCTTTAATGGGAGCAATCGCGCTGCTTCGCCAAACATACCTGGATGCTGAGTGGTATAGAAAATCAAAAAATAAAAATGAAACCAATCTAACCCTAGAGGCATTTAATAGAGTTCAAAATCTGCCTCAGATATTTGAGGTAGATGATAAGTACACAGTGCTTAGAGCAGATAAAGTAGGGGATGAATTTGGGGTGCAATACATCTTTAAAGCCGGTATCGACGGGTACCAGCGTATTGAAGACATGAAGAGTTCAGGGGCGGCATTTATCCTGCCTCTTACTTTTCCACAAGTATCTAATATCAATAATCCATATGATGCCCTGCAAGTTTCACTGGCTAGTATGAAGCATTGGGAGTTGGCGCCTACCAATCCAGGTGTTTTTGAAAAGAATGGATTAACCTTTGCCATTTCAGCAACTGACCTTGACGAGGATGACGACTTCTGGGCAAATATTCGAGTTGCAATAGCTAATGGCCTAAGCGAATCCCAAGCGTTGAAATCCTTAACCTATACGCCGGCCAAATTACTCAAACAAGAGCGAGTAATAGGGAGCATTAAAAAAGGCATGATTGCTAATTTCATTATAACGTCGGGAAACATTTTTGACGAGGAAAGGGTGATTTATGAAAATTGGATCCAGGGTAGACAGCATGTAATAAAAGACATGAATGCCCTCGATATCAGCGGGAAATACAATTTGATAGTAGAGGGCGCAAAACACAACCTGTTAATTGAAGGTGATCAGGAGAGCGCAGAAGGCAAGATTGTAGTTAATGACTCAGTAAATATTAAGGTGAGCATAGGGGTGGAGGGAAGGCTGGTGACACTTTCATTCAAACAAAAAATCAAATCGGATGGCATAATTCGTTTGGCTGGCGAGATTAATGGTCCGGTGATCAAAGGAAATGGGCAGCTTCCGGATGGTAAATGGGTGGTATGGACCGCTGCCAGAACAGCAGACATTGAGGAGGTAGAAGAAGAGGAAGAAACTGATACACCCAAAGAAATTGGAGAGTTATATTATCCGAATATGGCATATGGTTGGACTGCGAAACCAAAAGCCGAGACAGTTCATATCAAGAACGCTACTGTTTGGACGAACGAAAAAGAAGGGATATTAAAGGAGACAGATGTTATCATTCAAAATGGCAAGATACGAAGCATCGGTAAAGGGCTGACTGCACCCGGAGGGGCAAAACTTATTGATGGGAAAGGACTTCATTTAACCGCTGGTATTGTCGATGAGCACTCTCATATTGCTGTTGATGGAGGTGTTAATGAGTCGGGACAATCGGTAAGTGCAGAGGTGAGCATCTCTGATGTAATTAATGGAGATAATATTAATGTATACAGGCAGCTTGCGGGGGGGGTAACATCTGCACAATTGCTTCATGGATCGGCAAATGCCATCGGGGGACAATCTGGTATAATTAAGTTTAGATGGGGCTCCACTCCGGAAGAAATGAAAATTAAAGGAGCTGATGGATTTATCAAATTCGCCTTGGGAGAGAATGTTAAACAATCTAATTGGGGAGATTCAAAAACGGTACGCTATCCGCAATCGAGAATGGGTGTAGAGCAAGTTTTCTACAATGCCTTCATACGAGCCAAAGAGTATGAGGCAGCCTGGAAGAAATTCAATTCCTTGTCGAGTAAGCAAAAGGCATCTGCAAAGAGGCCAAGAAAAGATTTGGAGCTCGAAACATTGGTAGAAATTCTAAATAGCAAGAGATTTGTGACCTGTCATTCGTACTCTCAATCTGAAATTAACATGTTGATGCACGTTGCGGATTCTATGGGATTTGCGATCAATACGTTTACACATATTCTTGAGGGATATAAGGTTGCCGACAAGATGAAAGCTCACGGTGTCGGCGCATCTACCTTTTCAGATTGGTGGGCCTATAAGTTCGAGGTGAACGATGCTATTCCATACAATGCAGCGATATTATTGGAACAGGGAGTTATAACTGCCTATAATTCCGATGATTCTGAAATGGCGAGGAGATTAAATCAAGAGGCGGCAAAAGCTGTTAAGTATGGAGGTGTATCAGAGGAGGAAGCCCTGAAGGTTGTAACATTGAATCCTGCCAAGTTGCTTCATCTGGATAACAGGCTGGGCAGCATCAAGGTAGGCAAGGATGCGGATGTAGTATTGTGGACAGACAACCCCCTTTCTGTTTATGCCAAAGTGGTAAAGACTTTTGTAGATGGGATTTGCTACTATGATGTGAAGGAAGATGAGAAAATGAGGAAAGCTATTGCTAAAGAAAGGGCGAGGTTAATTCAGAAAATAATAGAGGCAGATGAAGGTGGCGAAGGAGGCAATGGGGGAAGTGAGGATGAACAAAAGGAGTATAACTGTAAGAGCTTAGGATTGTGATGAAAAGGTATCTGGCAATACTTTTCTATTTGATTGCGTTATCGCGGGTAAGTAACGCGCAAGTTCCTATGCCTGCCGCAGATCAAAAAGGAACGATCCTGCTGATAAATGCTACCGCACATCTGGGAACCGGGAAGGTCATTGATCAATCCGCCATTGCTTTCAAAGATGGAAAGCTCACAATGGTAGCCGACGCCAAAACTATCAAACTCGACAAAAGCGCATTTGATACCATCATAGATATCAGTGGCAAGCACGTTTATCCCGGATTTATAGCGCCTAATTCAACTTTAGGGCTTATTGAAATTGGAGCGGTGAGAGCCACAAGGGATATGAAGGAAGTAGGGAGCTTAAATCCTAATGCAAGAGCTATCATTGCTTATTCCACAGATTCAAAAATAACACCAACCGCCAGATCAAATGGCATCCTGATGGCACAGATTACGCCCAGAGGCTCTATCATATCTGGAACCTCATCAATTGTGGAGCTAGAGGGCTGGAATTGGGAAGATGCAGTTTATAGGATGGATGATGGCATTCACCTCAACTGGCCAAAAAGCTACCGTTCGACCGGATGGAGTGGTGCGGAGAAAAAGGATGCGGATAAAGGGGAGAATAAAAAAATTGAGAGGTTAAAGAGTCTATTTCAAGAAGCGCGTGCATACAGCCGCACTAAAAATCCCGGGGAGATGAATCTCAAGCTGGAGGCGATGAAAGGATTGTTTGATGGATCTAAGGGATTGTTTATTCATGTCGACAATGTGAAGGGGATTGTGCAATCAATTGATTTCTCAAAGGAGTATTCGGTGAAGAAAATGGTAATAGTTGGAGGTGCGGATTCCTGGATGGTAACCGACAAATTGAAGGAGGAAAATATTGCGGTGATGGTGAGAAGAATTCACAGCAAGCCAAGAAGGCAGGATGCCGACGTGGATCTTCCATATAAATTGCCCAAGTTACTTTCCGATGCAGGCATTCTGTTCTGTTTAGAGAATTCAGGAGACATGGAAGCGGCGGGAACCAGAAACCTACCCTTTTACGCCGGAACCTGTGCCGCCTATGGCCTTTCAAAAGAGGAGGCGCTGATGGCAATTACTTATAATACGGCCAAGATTTTAGGTATTGAAAAATCTGTAGGCTCATTGGTTGTTGACCTGGATGCAACATTGATCGTTTCAAGTGGTGATGCGCTCGATATGAAATCGAACGATATTCAAATGGCATATGTCAGAGGGAAATTGATAGATTTGGACAATCACCAGAAGGAGCTATATAGAAAATTTAAGAATAAGTACGAGAAATAGGCAGTTTAATTAACCCAAACTTCCGTGCCCTCAGTGCAGTTGTTGCACATCTCCACATTTCCGCGAGAAAGTAATACTGAAGATCTGAACTCCTTATACTTCTCATTACCCCACACTGAGCTCAACGACTGACTTGAGAGCTCTCCCATACTGTATGCGGCATCTTTGTCAAAGCAGCACGGAACTACCTTCCCGTCCCAGGTTATAACACAAGAGTGCCAGAGCTTCCAGCAATGGTTGAGTAGCTGGTTTTTTATGGTATAGGATCCGTCATCTTGTTTTTTATACCTGGAGTAGCGTTCATTCTCTGGAATCAATGGATTCCCATTCTCATAATCGTATAGCTGTGCAGATTTAAACCTAACCTCGTTTACCCCCAGGCTCTCCCCTAAGGATTTGATATCGTGCATCTGGTGTTCATTGGGTTTTACCACCAAATATTGAAAGATGATATTCGGGGTACTCGAATTCAATTTTTTCTTCCATTTGATTACATTTCTCGTTCCCTCCAATACTTTTTCGATCTTTCCCCCTTTTCGATATGATTCGTAAACCTCCTGGGTGGTTCCATCAATAGAAATAATTAGTCGGTCAAGCCCCGATTCAACAGTAGCTTTTGCGTTCTCATTATTCAAATAGTGCGCATTGGTGGAGGTCGCTGTGTATATCCCTTTATTAGAGGCATAGCATACCATATCTAAAAAGTGAGGATTCAAGTAAGGTTCTCCCTGAAAGTAGAATATCAGGTAGCTTACATGTTTGCACACGCTTTCAATCGTTTCCTTAAAAAACACAGGATCGAGCATTCCGGTTGGCCTGGAAAATGACCTCAATCCACTCGGGCACTCAGGACAGCGCAAATTGCACGATGTTGTAGGCTCTACTGAAATGCTAATGGGTTGGCCCCATACATAGGGATTATGGGTCCACTTCGAAAGGTAATAGCTGCTTACAACCTTGCTTGCATTGAATACCTTTTGCGGAGTTAACTTGGAAAGGAAGTTCAGACCGTCTGCAATTGTTCCGTTCAATAGGTTTTTAGTTGAATGACTTATTAATAGTTTTTATAAAACCCCTTAACCTTTAACGTTAGCTGATCATAAATAGGTTTCGTAAATTCCACAAATAACACTTGTGGAGGTGGAGGAGGAAGCTCTTTTCCACCAACTGATTGCTTCTGGGCGGCGTTAAGTGCCCGACCGTCCCCATTAAAATATCCCCAATCGCATGTCCATGCATAGGACCCCGGGAATTTCTCCTGAGTTAATACCCTATCTGTCTTCGCATCAACAATTTTAAAATCCAATAAGCCTTTTGAGACAATCGTTTTGGTTGTTAAGAATAGAACAGCTTTAACAGTTCCTGTAATGACTTCCAGCTCACCTTCTTCAGACCCCTCACCATCCGGCGTAGCTGTCTTACAAGAACCCAGATAGTCACCATGGCTGGCATGGCTTGACCAGGCATTTACAGGAATCGCCATCGTATTCTGCTTCTCTGATTTAGGTCCTGATTTATGACAAATGTTGATCCGGTCCTCTCCGGTTTTAACCTTGTTTCCTTCCTTGATTCCCATTATCACATTGTCTTTGGTAAGGTGAATTTCTTTCTCCTTAACAAGGGTTTGGCCAACTATGAAATCATCGAATTTGATCTTCAATATATGATCCGGATTATCCAAGTCTATGGCATTGGCTTCTGAGGTGGTATAGAATTTCACAAATTCACTCGATGGCATGGAACCCAGAAACTCGTTGATTTTGTTATCGAAAAACTCGTTGGATAACTGGAATGTTTGTGAATGCATCGGTATGGGTTCAGCAATGACCTTAAGCGTGGCAAGGAACTTTGACGTAGCCAGTAGCTCATCAATATCTTTGTAATTAGGATAAAGAGCCCTGCATCTCTTAAATTCAAAATATGCCCGCTTCGCATTCTCGCGGTCATCTCTTGCCAGCAGCTCCTTACCGTGGATATAAAAGTATTCAGCTGCTTTTTTCTTCGCATTGATAATCTCCTCGTCATAATTAACCATCTTAAACTGTATAATTCTTCCCGTGCTCATTATTTCCAGTGGAATCACTGACTTGACAAGATTTTGTCTGACCTTCATCTTATTAAATCGATTGTAAACTTCGTCCCACATATCCGGGCTTCCCTCCAATTTTAAAAAACTTATTCGATCGTTGTCGATGTTGTTGGCTTTATTATATGCCTCTTCCAGTATCAATATCTCCTTCTCCTTGGTAGGTTTTTTGCGAAGTTTTTTGACAGACTTTCTTACAGCCATGTCGTACCGCCCTGTTTGCAGGTATTTTTTAGAGCTTGTGCACGTAGTAAACAAAAATAGAGCAAGACCAGCTATACTGCAATCGTGGCCAACAAATTGGCCACGAAACCAGAACTTCTCAGCCATCC
>DTRI01000400.1:0-1163 GCA_012966015.1 Flavobacteriales bacterium
TCAACGAAGATGGCAAGATGATACAAGCCAGCTTGGCCGATAACCCAGATGACCGAGCTGCGACTAATTACTCTCTGGGATATTGCTGTTCAATTCTGGGCACGATTAATGTGGGGGTCTCATCAAGTGGGATACAAATCAGGCCGGAGTTCGATGCATTGTGAAATTGTCGATGGCATAGAGGACCAAGAACCGTTTTGAAATGGAAATAGCAATAACGCTTGATTAGGTTCTAGAGGGTAAGAGTCTGATTTGTTATTGTGTGGGGCTATGAAGAAATTTGTTCAGCAAAAGAAAAGGATTCTGTTTTGATGAATAGCCTTAAAAACTTAATAGAACCAAACCGCTATATAATTCCAATCAACCAAAGAGGATTTAGCTGGGGAATAGCTGAAGCCGAAGCACTATTAGACGATCTTAAACTAGCGTCTCCAGAGTCTCATTATGTAGGTCCAATTACTTTGGAGGATACAAACGATAAAATGCAAGATGATGATTGGGCCAATCTAGCTAAATTGGAATTACTCGATGGCCAGCAACGTTTTACGACAATCCTGATTTTTATTGCAGTACTGAAAGGGTTACTCGAGGAAAAATCCGGGTCGGACAAGAGTGCTGATAATTTGGTTGGGAATTTAGATAGTTTATTATTTTATAAAAAGAATAAAACAAAGTGCATGAGGTTAGAAAATACCAATAAAGCTTTGGATAACTATTTACGTTGGATATTAGGCTTAGACCCAAAGGCACCTGCGTCGAAACCAACTCGCCCTATGAAATGTATGAAGAAAGTTAAAGAATATGCGGAAACAAGGTTCGGTGATTTAGAATTGAATCAATTGATGCAGTGGGCACAGCGACTTCAGAACTCAGCGCTTTTCACTCGAGTTGATCTAGAAGGAGTCAATAAATACCTGACATTCGATGCGATCAATTCAAGGGGGCTTCCGCTAAGTGAGTTCGATAAGATCAAGAACTTTTGCATTCTCATCAAGGATTCATTAGAAAAACAGAGTCAATCACTTCCGGTAAATGTTGAGGAATTGTGGTATGAGTCCATTGAAATTCTAGATGAGTTCGGAGTGAGTAATAGAACTCAAGAAGATGATTTCATCAAAGATCTATGGATGACATTGAATAATGTTCCATTTCAAAAAAGTTCT
>DTRI01000400.1:1173-2781 GCA_012966015.1 Flavobacteriales bacterium
AAATGAATCCTTGATGAGAATGCAAAAGTTCTGTGCATGCAGGGGTAGTCAAAAAGTTCAGTTGTTTATTGGAGGATCCGAAAGACCAATCAACAATAGATGCATTGAAGGCGTTTGTTGGGTGCTGGCCAGTTTATGCGAGAAGCTACGGGCCTATTCGGTGCAATAAAGATCCCTCTGCTCCGTACAGGAGCCTTCTAGCGACAACAATGAATGGGAATACGATCGACTGGCTAGAAAAGATTGAACGTATGAACCTGAGTGAGTTGGCTCGATTGCTTTTGGTTGCTGGACACTTGAGTTTGGGCAAAAACGATTTTGAAGACGTGGTGGTCGCATGCGAGAAGTACATTTTCCGGATGCATGGTGTGATGAAGTACAGGACCAACGGTAAGCAGTCGACGTTACGAGAACTGGCGCACGACCTATACTTAAAAAATATAAAAAGCAAAGATGTTATAGATGAGTTTTGCCACCTTCTTACCGAAGCTCCAATGGTTGAGGTGTTAGCCAGGCTCTGTAACGAAGAATCAAAGTACCCATTTGACGGAATTCAACCTTGGAGCCAGGGATACTACTTTCTTTACGAGTTTGAGATGTATAATTCTGCAGGCCAAGCAGGCATTAAAACCTGGGTGAATCCGAACAAGAGTAAACATGAGATAGAACATATCCTTCCGCAACGGCACCGAGATAAGGGTGGCTACTGGGAAACGTTATGGCCAAATGAAGCGGAAGCAGATGTGTATAAGCATAGGCTCGGAAATCTCACTTTAACGAATGGCAATCAAGTGCTTGGTAGGGTTTCCTTCACGCGAAAGAAGGACCATAACAAACCGGATCATTATGATTATCGTCATCAGGATGCGACGGCCTCAGAAAAGAGAATCCCGAGTGAATTTCCAGGAGCTGATTGGACCAGCAAGGAAATACTTGAACGTGAATTAGCAATGTTGAAATGGGCTGCCAATAGATGGGGTGATATCCCCTGCTGTTGTGATGTTAAGCAAGAGATCAAAATGCTGGATACCACGAGGCATAGTGGTGAGATTATTGAGATAAATGCTGATCCCAGCATGTGTTTTGAAAAATCTGGACAGCAGGTGCCGGGTGACGAGGGCGAGGAAAAAGGAATTAAGCCGTTGGTCGAGGATGATGAGGAGTAATTTGCTCTTACGGAATGAATGCAATTTCTTAGTTGTTGTTATTGGTGTCCAGGAGAGCGCAGTAATCGACTAAAAATGTGGCAAGATCATGAGGGTGTGGGATCTTTTCCCGCAGTTTCATAAATCCCGCTGCCGCATAGCGATCTAGTTCATTGTGGGCGGTCTGGCTGAGTTTGGATTCACTCTGTTCATCGAACACTTCCTTGAGCGCAGTTGTGATTTCAGTTGTGTCATCAACGGAGTAGCCCTTTTTGTCGACATATTTCCAAAATAGAAGAGCTCTAATTAGGTGCTGATGTTCTTTCAGGGGCCCGGCGAAATTGTCTACGATTTCTTTGGGATCTTCGGGATCTTTTTGATTTTCATTGTGGGCGATTCCAAGCAATGCGCAGCGGGATTTATGAAACTGCGGGAAAAGATCCCACACCCTCATGATCTTGCC
>DTRI01000400.1:2791-6615 GCA_012966015.1 Flavobacteriales bacterium
ATTCCAAGCAATGCGCATAACCAATATTGTGAAATTAGGTCCTTGAATTTTCCTGATGATGAACTTTTTTCCATCGTTTTGAAATACACTCTAGTCATATCTTCAAATTTAAAATGTGCCAAATCAAACTCCTAATTGTCTGTCGGCATGTAGTTTTTGAAAAATTCAACATCAGTATCAGCAACCAATTTGCCAGATTGGGGTATACCGTTGACGCCTTCATGCGATCTATGAAAGGTAACTAAGGAAGTTTGGTTATCGTCGTACAGTACCTTTCTTCCGGCTGAAGATTGTTCTATACCCATCCTTTCAACATTATGAATGAAAGCGATAAATTGGCCAAACTCAGGTACGATGTTTTCTGACCAGCCACGGATAGAAAATGCATCAAGGCCAGTAGTAGGGCTGTCTACGAACATGGGGACATCCATATTTCCGACGCGACCTAATGCAGCGATGAAACTATATGCGGCTGAAACATTCGCACCTATATTAGCGCCGGGTTGCCTCTCTCCATGTTGATTATAGAATTCTAGCCCGCCCTGGTTGAAATCAATGAACAAAGGGCCGCCAGCCCCTGGGATCTTGCTAAGGATTTCGTTCGAATAGGTTTTTAGCTCCTGACGCATTTGTTCCATTATCGTGTCAAGAGCCTCTTCTATGACCTCCGTGGCTGTGTTAATCCCTCTTCGGAGGTCTCGCAGCACATCCGTTGCAGAGGCTCGTTCATTTAAATATTGTTTTATAGTTAGCAAAGACTTTAAATTTTTGCACAACGTAAAACGATGGACCTGCACCAATGGTCCGCTATTTCCGATGGCATCCTTGTCCCACCTGTTCCTTTGAATCTCATATTCGTCGGTTTCCTCGATCTCTTGAAGTTTCTCTTTAATTTCATCCTTTTCCTTAAGAAATCGAAATTTAAAGCCCAGTAACTCTTCGCGCTTACTAGCTAGATCCTCATCAAAATCTTCGCGAATTCTTGTTAGTTGTGTTTTCATTTCGTCTGTGTCTTTTTGGATTTCTTTGATCTCGGATACGATATCTCCGTAATTGAGAGTAGGTTTAGTATGTTGTTCAACTTCGTTTTGCATAGTTCGAATCGCACTGAGGATGTCATCGCCTAGATAATCATTAACCCGAGATTCAACATGGGCCTTCATTTCAGAGTTCCATGAGAGGCCGCAGATACATGTATCGTCACGCAAAAGGTCATTGAAAAAAGATTGGCCAACGGTTTCTGGGATCCTTGATCGTAGCATTTCGTTACACAATGCAGAAACTTGGTCCCAGAGAGTACCGTTTAAATTGGACGGGTTGGCGAGAGCTTGAATTAAATCTTGAGATTTCGATTTAATATTTGTTTTATTATGTTCTATTTTTGTTTCTAAATTCTTTATTTCACCTTGTGATTGTGTTTGCGCATCAATTCCTTTGAGGTCTGAGACGATTGAGAGGATTTGACCATCCATATCTTCCAACTGATCTTCAAGAGCAAGTTTACTAATTTCAACAGATGCAATGTGGTCCTTCAATGGTCCGAGACTTTGTAAGGCTTCGGAACTCCCCGCAGAGTTGATGTGTGGTTGGTTACGTACTTCTTCATCAAAAATATTTTCGAATAGGCTCTTATCTGATTCGATCAATTTGAATACTTTGCCTAAACCAGAAACGTCACGAATTGCTCTTGTAATGCGCTTAGTGCCTTGCGCAGTGCAAAGTTCTTTCGCAGTTTCGCCGTCGAAAATAAACAACTCAATGAAATCCGATTTATTCTCAAAATGTGATTTGAATGATTCTGGGAGGTGCCAGCCGTCCTTGGGTCCACCTAGTTCCGGACTAATTGTTTCGAAGTAGCAAGTAGGTTGATGTCCAGAGTTGTCAATGTGGAGAGATACGGTCCACGAGTCCCATTCTTCAGGGTGGCTTGGATTTTGGATTTCAAGATCTACACAGAACTTCCCATGTTTTGCGTCGCCTCCAAAAGTTTGATTGTATTTGAAATGGCGTAATTCTTCAGTGTTTGGTTGGTTACCAGTAAATATATGACGCAAGAGGAGTAGGGTTGTCGTTTTTCCGTAACCATTTCGAATTTGCCAGAAATTCCGACCATCTTGTGGGTTGACCTCAATATCCTCCATTTGTCGGATAGATTCCCAACTTACTTTTCTTATTCTACAAACTAGTTGTTTGCTCATTACTCAACCGTATTTCGAAGTTTGAGCCCGAGTCTTTGTAATAGAGATTTCAGTTCCGCATCGGGAATTTGCGTTGATCTAGTTAGTGACTCAGTTGCCAGCTCTAAGATTATCTTTTGAATAGAAGTCTCATAGCCTTCACGTTTGCAGATGTTTTCAATTTGAGATTTTAGATCTTTATTACGATCGACCATTTGCTCTTACTCCACTCAGCTCTGCGAGCCACAGTTTTCTATTCTCATCACTGGATTCAGACTCTTTACCGGGGCAGTCTTCAATATAGGTGAAATCCAAGACGTGCGCAATTTTCAATACATCTGAGGGATCTCTCCGAAGTGCGCGCCCTATACGTTGAATCGTTTCCAATCGTGATCGATCTGAGGAAAACAGAATTACTGAGGACAAATCCCTGATGTCAATCCCCTCAGAAATCATATGGCATGTTAAGAGTAGGTTTAGTTTTCCATTACAAAATTTGTGTAAGTTTGAGGGATCATCTTCATGATAGTAACCGTGATATTCCTTTGTGTGTGAGTGGACCACAGCGGAGACCTTTTTGCCAAACGCCCTATCATGAACAAAAATGATTGCTCGGTGAAGCAGTCGGGACATTTCATCATTGTTCAATGTTTCAAGATATGTTTTGAAGACCTCAATTTTAGAGACTGAGCACTTGTAGACATTAGACATGGCAATATAGACATCCGTTTGCTTTGCAGTTCCTTCTTTTACCTTTGCTTGCATCAACCTCATTATCTTAAGCCGTTTCTCTTTCTCTTCGGCAGTGGGAATATAATCGAGCGCAAGGTAATCAAAGGGAACTAATATTTCGGATCGAATAGCGTCCTCAATTCCAAAATACAAAACTAAGTTCAATTCACACAGTGCGGTTTTCAGAGCATATTGATCGGGAATGTCGGCTCTTTCGATCCAAGCGGGCAGTTCAAGTGGGTCCGTATTGGTACTGCAGATAGCATTCAGAAGGAATATATTCCTTTCTTGGTCATAGTCATTAAACGGTGTGGCGCTTAGGCCGAGTTTATATTGGATCGATGCCAGCCTTGTTTCCCTGGAGGTTTCATCGAGTTGTCTGAGTTTGAATGATATTTGTTCCGCACCAAGATGGTGAACTTCATCAACGACCAGGATCGTCCGCGATAAATCGATATCGTAAGTTTCACTTTCAGTTAGAAAATCTGGAAGAAAAGAATATGTGATGAATAAGCATTTCCCATGGATTGCAGATTGTCGAAATTGCCCCATTTCTTTCTTTTTCCCTGTATGCCTATAATCCGCTTTTCGCCACGGTGCTAATTGCCTATTTGTTGTTCCAGGATATGGATTTCGCATTTCTCGATTCCATTGATCCAAGAGATGCTCAGTAGTGCATAGGACGAATGCATCAATTTTGTTTTCACTAAATAACTTATCTACAATCTTCAATGCGGTGATGGTTTTTCCGGTTCCTGTGGCCATCCATAGGATTCCGGTACCATTTGCACGCTCCGGGTCAGTAAACCATTCTACGGCTTCTTCTTGATGTCGATAGCGAGGATCCGGTTTGACGTTGTCTGTGCTGCTTGTCTCTGAAGTACCTGTAGTTTCGTCATGAGCTTGAATGATGAC
>DTRI01000401.1 GCA_012966015.1 Flavobacteriales bacterium
CATTGCCAATCAGGCTAATTCCAATGTTGTAAAGAAGATTTTTTGAGCTCATTGTGCAATTTTGGGACATCAAAATTAATAATTATATATCTCCAAAATAGTGTTGTTGATAAAAAACAAGTAGCATTTTATCTCTGAGAAGCCCAATAAAAAATCGCCGCTTCAGTTATTCTTATTCGTAATTTTAGCCAGCTATGAAGGTTATTGGAATTATTCCTGCGCGTTATGAGTCTAGCCGTTTTCCAGGCAAGCCATTGGTGGATATCAATGGCACGAGTATGGTACAGCGGGTTTATGAGCAAGCGGCTATGGCCAGTCTGGATTCTATTGTCGTTGCTACGGATGACGTGAGAATAGCGGAGCATGTAAGCGGTTTTGGAGGTGAAGTGATAATGACTGACGCTAATCATAACAATGGAACTTCAAGATGTAACGAGGCACTTCAAAAATCTGAGGAGCAGTATGATGTAATCCTTAATATTCAAGGTGATGAACCTTATTTGCATCCGGAACAGCTAATACAGTTGGCGGGGCTGTTTTCGAAGTCAAGTGTTCAAATAGGCACACTTATTAAAAAGATTGATTCAATTGAGGAGCTGTTGAATCCTGATAGCATAAAGAAGGTTGTGGTGAATGATAAATTCGAAGCATTGTACTTCAGCCGATCGCCTATCCCTTTTGTGCAAGGCGTTAAGCAAGAAGATTGGTTAGAGCATCAAACGTTTTACAAGCATATTGGAATTTATGCATTCAGGGCAGAAATACTGAATGATCTTGTGAATTTGCCGGTGTCAAAATTGGAAAATGCCGAATCTCTTGAGCAGCTCAGATGGCTTGAGAATGGATATACGATTCAGGCCGCAATTACCGATCATGAATCTCCCTCAATCGATACGCCTGCCGATTTGGAAAGGCTGCTTCAACGATAGAATGCTCAGCTGACCGGATAAATGTTAATACTTTTTACCTGATTTGTATTGCGAAATTTTCTACATTGCAAACGATAATATTTTCCGAAAATTGAAGCAGATTAATAAGTATATATCCGAACTTTTACGGGAGGTAGACTGTGTAATTATCCCCGGTCTCGGAGCGTTTGTCGCCAATCCTGAGTCAGCTGCGGTAGATACAAGGCAACATACATTTTCACCTCCATACAAGGATATAGGATTTAATAAAAACATAAACAGAAATGATGGGTTGTTGGCTGACAGAATTGCGGAGAGAGAGCAGATTAGCTTTGAGCAAGCAAATGCGAACATCCATGCGCTTGTAAAAGATTGCATCCAACGATTGCAAAATGGGCAGCAGATTATCTTTGATGGTATAGGTGCCCTTTCCGTTGATTCTGCGAGAAACATCCAATTTAAACCAGATGAATCAACAAACTTTTTGTCTGACTCATTTGGATTGGATTCTTTCCATTCGCCAGCGATAAAGAGGCAGAGTTTTGAGAAAAGAGTCGAACAGGAAATAATAGAGCGATCACCAATTCCGATTGAAAAATCAACTGTTCCGGGGAAGGGAAGCGTTATTCCATTAAGGGTTTATTATTCCGCCGCTGCTTCTGTGCTGCTCATTGCGGCTTGTTCATGGCTTTATATTAATCTTGACATGATAAAAGGAGTTGACCTTAATTATTCTGATCTCAATCCATTTGCCAGACTGGATAGCGGCACATATATTCAACGCATTGATAAGACTGCAGAGGTGGGACCTGAGGAGGGCACAGACGCAATTCAGGAATGGCTTGACAATGTTCCGGAAGAGACTAAGGAGGTAGTTGCTGAAGTCGAAGAAGTTGTAAAGGCCACGGTGGTAAAGCGATTTCATGTGATTGGAGGGTGTTTCGAAATAAAGTCCAATGCGGACAGATTACAACGAAAGCTGAAAAGGGCCGGGTTTGATTCAGGCTTTGTTGGAAAAAACCGAAGAGGCTTGTATCGAGTGAGCTTTGGGAGCTACGAAACCAGGGCGGAAGCTCGGAAGGCCTTACGCAAGATCAAAAGGAACAACATGAAGAGCGCCTGGCTCTACGTGGGGAAGAAGTAATCCAGCAGAAAATTAATTTTAGCGAAACCGCTTGTACATTTTTATCGCAAGCATAAGTACTATTGCCAGGGAGAAGAACCCTACCGTTCCCCAAATCCAATCCATAGAATTTTTTAGTGTGGCGATGAAGACGATGCTCACCAACAGCAGCGTGGCGACTTCATTCCATATTCGAAGTTTTGAAGAAGACAATTTTATATCATCATTTTGAAGCTGCTTGAAAATACGCCCGCACTGAAAATGGTAAAGCAATAAGCCCAGTACGAATCCCAATTTCAGATGAAACCAACCACTGTCCCATAAATTGTTGAGCTCAGCGAGCCAAAACCCGAATATCAGTGTGCCAAATGCTGATGGGACGGTAATTCCGTACCAAAGACGCTTCTGCATGAGTTTAAACTGGGTTTGAAGAATTAACTTTTCATTCTCGGGTTTGTCTTCAGCTTCCACCTGATAAATAAATAAGCGCACAATGTAGAATAAGCCTGCGAACCAGGTAACCACAAAAATCAAATGAAGGGCCTTGATGTAATAAGGTAGCATGTGAAGAATTAAATTCCGAACTTTACTGAACTACAACTTTCCGAGTAATGACATTTCCGCGATCATCTACCAGGTTACAGATGTATAATCCACGATGAAGGTTATCAATTTGATAGTCGGTTCCGCCTGAGAAGGTGGATTGATGCATCAATTTCCCAAGTACATTATGGACCATCAAATGATAGGTGATTCCATACTCAACTTGTCGTGCATTCACGTTAATCTGGTTCTGGGCGGCATATACATTAATAGTATTACCCAACAAGGGCTGCGTGATTCCAACAGTAGATCCTACCAGAGAAATATCGTCAAAATATGCCACGCTGCCATCCACCGCACTAAACTTATTACCAGCATTCAGGATAATAAGCACGTATTCTGGATTGCCGGGGTTGGTATAATCTATTGGAACTGAAAAGCGCGTCCAGTTTGAAAAAGTACTATTTGTACTGTTGTAAACGGCGTAACCAATAAAGTTTGTACTGTCGGTATCAGGCAGCTTGGCCATTCCTGTATGTAACAATACTTCTACCGTAATGAGGTCGGCACCAGCCGGGGTATATTTAAAGTAACCAACCAAACTATCCGGACGAAAAGTACAGGGGGTGCTGTACTTGGTTTCAAGTATCTCAGATTGCATGTAGCCTTGCGTTGGATTGAGGTTGGCGTACACACGCCCATTGGTCACCACCCCATTGGCAACCACGCCTAACACGGATATATTCTCCAATCTAACTGAATAAGTACCTGTTCGCGCATCAGTGCTTTGGGTCATGACCTCAGGTGCGAACGACGCTAACGAATTTGGCAGCGCAGTCTGTATAGAGCTCCAGTCAACAGGTTCTTCAATTAATCCTTCATTTTCCCAGCTTTCGAAACTGCCATTTTCGACAGATTGAGCCATAATTATTCCAGGGAAACATATGAGCAATAAGGCAACTAGTTTCTTCATGAGCTTCTAACTTTTATTTTACACAAAATAATCAATTTATTTTCAAAGTGATGCAACCAGCTGAAGAACAATGTTCATCATGGGCTCAGGTTTTAATGGCCTCAGGGAATAGGATCTGTTCAACACGTTATTGGCTATCAACGCAATCTTGTACTTCTCTTTGAATTCATAACCTATTCTCGCATCAAATAGCAAGTTCCCATTGTTATGGTTTTCAAAATAATCTCGGTAAAGCATAGTGGGCGTACCCTTTCCGTTTACACTGGTAATATCTTCAAATTTATATATAGAATTATCTATATTTTCCATTTTACTGAAATACCTGGAGCTGACACCGATAAAAAATCCCTTAAAGAGATATTCCATATCAACTTTGACCGTATGCTTAAATCTGTATTTCAGAATCTTGCTCTCCGGATTTACACTGGTAGAATCATAGCTAAATGTTAGATCAAAAAAGGAATTGTTTTCAGCATAAATAAAATCTGGTTCAAGGGAGATTGGCAGTACGAAAGTATAGCCCGCCATGATATTAATGTTATGCGCTTTTTCTTTGCCCCATTTAGCATTTCCGGTTAGTGAAATATCTAACCCGCTTACTTGCGACTTGCCCGTATTGACAAATTTAAAACCGGCCCCAAATCCGTTAACCGACCCAGTAGTGTCCCAAAAACCAAATAAATACTCCACCGTATTGTCATAGCGCTGTATAAATCCTGCAACATCCAGGTATCCGTAAAAGGTATTGAATTTAAATCCTTGCTTTATACCGAGCTCTGCATTCCAGGCAGTCTCCGGCTCGAGATCGGGGTTGTCGAACACGCCAAAAGCCCCAAAGCCATATCGTATTTTTCTTTCGGCAATGGTCGGGAAGCGTACACCCTGACCGTAGGAGACTCTTAAAAATGTCTCCTGAAACACTTTAAAGTTCAAGCTTGCTCTTATCAAGGGAACTATATACTGATCTTCATCGTTAATCGCATAATATTCCCCCCTAAAGCCCACAAGGAAAGTGAGCTCCTTACCAAACTTCTTCTCCACTTCCAGAAATAACGACACATTGGTGGCCTCATTCTTTGTAGAACCTCCCGCCGTGTACATGCTGTCATTAGAATATGTTTGCTGTCCACTTAGTCCCCCTATGGCATATAAGCCCTTGATGTTGCTAAAGCGTTTACTGTATAAGTATTGCCCAAATAACGAAGTGGTATGTGCTTGAGGCTTTTTTCCGTTTTTCTGATCGACATCCTCATCCATCACTCTAAACATCAGCTGATGTTTTAAGCCAGATTGTGTAAGAATATTGACAAACGGGTCGATGTAGAATATTGTCGTTTCTTTTAATAAAATGGTTCCTGGGTAAGCCCTATAAAAACCGGAGGAATCGTCGAACCAGGCCAGAACTGTAGGAGCAAGTTCTTTCATGAAGCTGCCATTAATGCCATAGGCCAAACCTTTAATTTTCTGGGATTGTTTCCTCAGGTTCAAGTTGAATCGCAGCCTATTGCTTTTTACATCTTCGTTCTTAGTGCTATCTGGTATTGTATAGTTTCCTTCCACAGGTGCACCCATATAACCTTGCTCGAAATTACCCATACCTGAGAATACAAGGTCAATTGTCTTTGCAGAATCCAGGTGTCTCGCATGCAAGAAGCTCAGTCCAGAGATGTAATTGTTGCCATTCCACCATTTACGAGACGTATCCTGTGGTGGTGCATACATTCCGCCATACAGTCGCACCTTGGTCTTGGGTATTTCTCCTGCATATTCCGTTTTGAAATATATGGCGCCACTCATGGCATTTGCACCGGTGAGCACGGAACCCGGACCTTTAACCACTTCAATCTGATTGATATTTTCCACTGGGATCAAATCCCAATTTGGTTTGCCAGCAGCAGCGTTTATCATTGGCATTTGATCTAAAATCACAGCAACTTTAGAGCCCACTCCGAAGGTGAATCCGCTACCGCCCCTTATTTGAGGCTCCTCGTCTAAAATATTCACGCCTGGTATTTGATCCAGCGCAGTTTCCACGCTCACCACATTTTTAGATTCCAGGAGGTCCTTCCTCATGATTTCTGTGGTGACCATCAATTGTTCGGGTGTGCGATCGTATCTTCCAGATGAAATAACTATTTCCTTGAAGCTACTGCTAAACGGTTCCATTTCCAGGTTGATTCGCAGCGTCTCACCTTCTTTCACCTCAACCTCCCGGGTAACGGACAACATTCCCGTATAAGAATACATCAATGTGTATTTACCTGGATCCAGCTCAATTGAGTAATTGCCGTCCAGATCAGCGGTAGTGCCCACTGTGAGGTCAGTTTTTAGATAGATGTTGGCGCCAATCAGTGGTGCACCAGAGCCTTTCTCCTTTATAGATCCGGTAATCTTACCCTTTCCTGCTTCCTGGCTATAGCAGTAGCAACAACCCATAGCTACGACTAGCGTTATCAGGGGAAGATAAAGGGAAATGCGGACTATAATTTTCACCAAACCACAATGGTTTTACTGTGGAAAGCTAATAATAAAAAGAGAAATTGAAGCCAAAATTGGTGGAAGCCCGGTGTATTTTGTGCCCTGAGCAAGAGCCCCACCATCGCATATAGCTCCTGAAACAGGTTTATACGCATCAGTAATTTTTCTAAGTAAAGCTGGATAAACCATTTCCAACCTATAGGCTAATATTGCCCTATTGCCCTATTGGCCGTTGGTTGTATTGTCGGCGGTAGAGATGTTGGATGTCAGTTTTAAGAAGATATTAAAGCTAAATACCAATGTAGTTAAGTGGATTAACATTTCTTTGTTTTCGGGTTTGGCAATTAACTATGCCCTGAAATACGAGACATTTAATACCAGTAATTATTATAGAGGTCAAAATCAAAGCGAACAAGCACTGCGCGCTTGACAATGCTCGCCGTCTCAAAAAGAAAGCAGGCTTCCTTTTTGATTGTCTTCTCATTCCTTAATCGCTTTGATTCTCTGGTACCCTCGGCAAGAATCGAACTTGCATCTAGAGTTTAGGAAACTCCTATTCTATCCGTTGAACTACGAGGG
>DTRI01000402.1:0-437 GCA_012966015.1 Flavobacteriales bacterium
TATCAAAGCTGCGTCACCGATCTTCTGCTCGTGGGGAATAATATTATCTACAATCGCGATTACTTTGGTGTGCTTTCGGAGTTTTCTGGCAATCCACCCCAGGCAGGGAGCCATAAAGGGCATCCAAAACCTCACGATAACATAATCCGGGTTTTGACGCTTAATGTAAGCGGCTGCTTTTATCCATGACAGCGGATTCACCGAATTAATCAGTGGGGTTATCTTTAGCTTTTCCGGTCCCTGACCGGAATCTAGCTGCGTTTTTCCAGGAAAAAAAATGGAAGGATATTGGAGGGTAAAGGAGACAATCTCAGAATCGATACCCTCTTTTATGAAGCTCTCGCAAAGCGATTCGTTGAAATTGGCGATTCCCCCTCTAAGAGGATGCCCCGGACCAACAATGATGTTTTTCACGGAAAACGAAGAATTTTTAACGA
>DTRI01000402.1:458-6545 GCA_012966015.1 Flavobacteriales bacterium
CGTTTATTCGTACGCCTCCGTGAACTCACGGAGGAGATTCGTTATTCGTTGATCCTTGAACTTGCTCCTTTCAGCACCTTTTCAACCTGATATTTATTTCGATCATGAGAAGATCTTGCAATCATCTCGGCCAGGAAACCAGACAGAAACATTTGCGTACCCAGTATCATAACCACCAATGCAATATAAAATAGCGGATCGTCGGCAATCAGCCTCGCCTTGGTATCGTAATACAATTTGTCCACTCCCAGATACACTGCCATTAAAAACCCCAGCATAAACATGATTGTACCTACAAACCCAAACAAATGCATAGGCCGCTTTCCAAACTTAGATACAAAGGAGATAGATAATAGATCTAAGAATCCATTGACGAATCGCTCAACCCCAAATTTTGTCACGCCGTATTTTCTCACTTGATGATCCACTTCCTTCTCCCCTATCTTAATAAATCCCGCCCACTTGGCTATTACCGGTATATAGCGATGCATTTCTCCGTAAACCTCTATATTCTTAACTAACTCCTTTCTATAAGACTTCAGACCGCAATTGAAGTCTCTGAGTTGAATGCCTGTCATTTTTCTGGTGGTCCAGTTGAACAACTTGCTGGGCATCGTTTTCATAATTGGGTCCTTTCTTTTTCTCTTCCATCCCGATACGAGATCGAGGTCATCTTCAACAATCATTTTATACAAATCAGGGATTTCTTCCGGACTATCCTGAAGATCTGCATCCATTGTAATAATCACATTTCCTTGAGCCATTTCAAACCCACTGTTCAATGCTGCAGATTTGCCATAGTTCCTTCTGAATTTTATTCCATTTACCTCCGGTATTTTTGTGCTTATCTCCTCTATCTTCTTCCACGATCCATCGTTGCTCCCATCGTCGATCATGATAAGCTCATAGGAAAATGAGTGCGCTTTCATTACACGATCAATCCAGGATGACAATTCATCCAGCGACTCCTCTTCATTAAATAGCGGTATTACTACAGATATATCCATAATTAAGGAGCTAGATAACGGTAATAGGGGGATATTTATTGAAAATTAGAGTCAAAGGAATCATCTTGCTTTTTCAAGAACGTTGCAATAATGAGCGAAAAGATAAATCCAATTATGGTATATACCAGCACGCTCATTGCTGACATCCAAAATGGAGTAACGAACATCATGGTGTATTTCATACCCATTTCAATCTCCTTATCCGAATTACCCGCATCAATCATATCATTTTCAGCTTTCTCCAAAATGACGTCAACAAGACTTGGATCAATAAACAAGATGAATACATATAAGTAAAATGCCATGATGATAGAGGCAAAAAATGAGATTAAGGTTCCTGAGCTAAGTGCTTTTCCATATGACATTAATCCACCGAGCTCATTATCTCTATGATGCTTAACCCCGATATATACTCCAACTGCCAGTGCCAGATAGCCTAAGTAATTCTGAATCTCTGAAGTTGTTTCATTCATCATATAAAAAAGAAGGGATATGATGACGAGTGCTATTCCTATAATAGATCCATAATTCATGGCATTCTTAACCGGTGAACTGTCCTGAGTACTCATATATGATCGGTTTAACCTGCGATAATTTAAAAATCTACTATGGAAACAAATGTAAGAAAATAAGCATTATCGGGTTGATCTAAAGCCATTTCACCTGAACAGAATTAATAATTATCTCGGCAAGTTTTGTATATTTGTGCTGGGTAAGTCTTATGCGACCAGCTCCTGCTGAACTCCCCCAGGCCAGGAATGGAGCAAGGGTAGGTGGTTGTAGCGGTGCGACATAAGTAACTTACCCATTTTTTATGGTCTAAATATTAGCATCCCGCTGACAATTAGCCAGTTAGCGTTATAATTTTCAACTAAAGATAGCTGCGATTTGCAGCTGCACGCAAAAAATCAAAAAGCCCCTATGTACACACTGGTTAAAAATGGTATCTTTAGTGGATAATACACAGACTTTTAACCTTAAATAAGACTTAATATCATGAAGCGATCCAATACCAAATCTCTGCATCAAAGAAGGGGAATTATTGGCGAGGTGATCTAACACGTTTAATATAAATTAATAATAAACAAATGAAATTTTTTATCGATACCGCTAATCTCGAAGAAATAAGGGAAGCCCAGGCCCTCGGTGTGCTAGATGGAGTAACTACAAATCCCTCGCTGATGGCAAAGGAAGGAATCTCTGGAGATGAGAATGTGATTCAACACTATATCGACATCTGCGAAATTGTGGATGGTGATGTGAGCGCGGAAGTTATTGCAACTGACTTTGATGGTATGGTGGAAGAAGGTACTAAGCTGGCTTCGCTTCACAAGCAAATAGTGGTTAAAATTCCAATGATTCAAGAAGGGATAAAAGCTTTAAAATATTTCTCAGATAAAGAAATAAAAACCAATTGCACATTGATATTTTCTCCGGGGCAGGCTCTCATAGCTGCCAAAGCCGGAGCGAATTATGTCTCCCCGTTTATTGGAAGGCTTGATGATGCAACCACGGATGGCCCAGAGCTGATTGCTCAGATTCGACTCATCTATGACAACTATGGCTATGAAACAGAGATACTCGCGGCATCCATCAGACATTCGATGCATATCATTAAGTGTGCGGAGTATGGGGCGGATGTGGCAACATGTCCATTAAGTGCAATATTAGGGTTGCTTAAGCATCCACTTACAGATATTGGATTGGCAAAATTTTTAGCAGATCACAAGAAAGCAAGTTCGGTTACAGTATAATTTTAGAGAGTTGAAACAATATGTAGAATTACATCGGGATTAGATCATATAACGGAAACTAACATTTCACACTACGCCATGAGATTAATAAATGTTATTCTATTCAAGAAATTCGCCATAATGAAGGGTTTGTGCGCATTGGCTTTTGCGCTGTTGTCAGTAGTTTCCAGCGCACAGCTCACGACCTGGCAATATGCAGTACCGGTTGACATAACTGAAAACTCTGGTTCCAACCTAACCAATTGGCAGGTGCCTATAACTTTTGACACGCAAACTCCCATTGGATCAGGAAAAATGAAGCTCGACGGCGGAGATATCCGTTTTGCGGAGGATATTGCCGGAGTCTCACTTCTCAATTATTGGGTGGAATCGGGACTCAACACAACAACGACAAAGCTATGGGTAAGCATTCCTTCAATTAGTGCATCTTCAACTATAACCGTGTATTTATTCTATGGAGAGTCCACGGCGACATCGCTGAGTACGCTGAGCATATTTAACGGCCCACATTCAAGTACCGACAGTGTTTCTGGAGGGACTTCAGGCGGTGCTGCCAACTGTCAGCGGGGATTTCGCTTCACCGTCAACGAGGACGTATTGATTACGCATTTCGGAAAGAGTGACCCCCTTGGAACTGAGGCCAGGTACGTCACATTGTTTGATTATTTATCTCAGAACATTGTGGAACAGTATCAGGTATCTGCGGGTGTAACAGGAGTGTATAATTACGATATCTTGAATCAGGCGTTCTGGGTAAACCAGGGCGATGATTATGTACTGGCGCTTCACAGTGTGACTGCAAGTTACTACTTTGGAACAAGCTCACAAATCGGGCAGCATTTTACATACACAGAGATGAAGTATTGTAACAGCTGTAATGAAAATACTTTCCCCATATCAACATTACCCAATTATCATTATGGCTATCCCGATCTGCTTTATTATACAAGAAATCAGGTTTCGTCTCAGCCAACCGCTGTAACTGGCGCAGAGGTGAGATTGAACGCACTGGAGATTGCGGACGTAGCCATTTGCTCTGGAGATTCCGCTACGCTTAATCTCCTCGTAAATGATTCAACAGGAGGCTTGATACCTCCGTTTACGTTTTTGTGGACGCCAAGCTCAAATCTCAGTTGCACAACGTGTCAATACCCTGTGGCGAGCCCAACTGTTACCACAACTTACACGGTGGTTGTTACAGATTCGGTTGGCACACTGGACTCTGCGGAAGTGATCGTGACCGTGTCATCGGCACTTCCTATAGCAGGTGCAGGAAATGACACTACTATTTGTGAGGGGAACTCCGTAACGCTCAATGGATCAGGTGGCGTGACCTATTTATGGTCGCCTGTCACGGGCTTAAATGATTCATCATTGGCCAATGCTATAGCCACTCCAATTGTTACGACCACATATACCCTAACCGCAATAAATGGCTGCGGTACCGATACCGATGACATGATTCTCACAGTAAATCCACTTCCTGTGGTTTCTAGTACAGACACTGCTATATGTCCTGGTGACTCCGTTCAATTGCTGGCAACCGGAGGAGTGACATACCAATGGAGCCCGGGGGCCTCACTTAGTGATTCTACAATTGCAAACCCCATTGCCAGCCCTATGGTAACGACCGTTTATATGATTAACGTAATATCCGGAGCTGGATGTGTAAGTCTCGATTCACTTACCGTGAGCGTTGACAGTGTTCAGCAAATTATTGCTGCCACGAGCAAGGATACCATTTGTCCGAATGACAGCGTACAATTGAATGTTCTCGCATGCGAACCATATATGGATGATTTTGAGTCTGGCCCGGGCGCTTGGGTATCTACGAGCTTGTGGCATTTGGAAACAACGCTTTCCAATAGCCCAACTACAAGCTGGACTTATAACACGGGAAGCCCCAATTACAATTATGATACTGGAACCAATTCGGGTTTGCTAACCTCTGGTACCATAGACCTAACCGGATCTCAGCCTATGGATACTACCTGGCTCATATTTATGGGATATTATCAAACGGAAACTATCGGAACAACATATGATCAAAGATGGATTCAAATTTCAACTAATGGAGGGCCATTTGTGAATTATGTACAGCTATCTGGTGAAACAATGCTCACCTGGCATCAACATCAGTATGACATTTCCTCTTTTAATGGCAACAATATTCAATTGCGATTTTCCTTTAACTCTATAGACGGAGTTCTCAATAACTATTGGGGTTGGTCAATTGATGATGTAGAAGTTTCTTGTAACGGCATAGATACAAATCTTGCTTTCTCCTGGACACCAACAACTGGGTTATCTGATCCTAATATTAACAATCCCGTGGCAACGCCAACAGTAACAACGACCTATATTGTTTCTGCATCAATTGGTAGCTGCTCGAGTACCGATTCAGTAACTGTTTATGTAGACACAAGCAATTCTATTAGTATTGATCCGGTAACCAGCTTCTGTGTTAACGACTCAGTGCAATTATCAGTAAGTGGAACGCCTGGCCAACCAGACACTTCGACCTGGACCTATGCCTGGACTCCCGCTAACACGCTTACGGACTCATCCGCAGCGGCCCCAATGGCGTTTCCAGTGGTCAACACTACCTATCAGGTAACCGTGGACAATGTTTGTGGAACATATACAGATACGCTCACCATTGTCGTGAACCCTGTACCCACTGCGAATGCGGGGCTTGATACGAGCTTCTGTTACGGATTGGATGTTCAGCTTACTGCCAGTGGTGGAGTGACCTATCTATGGTCGCCGGCTACTAATCTGAGTTGTACAGCTTGTGATAAAACTACCGCAAATCCTCCTTTGGATATGATGTATTATGTTGAAGCTTTCGATTCTATTGGGTGCTCTAGCATGGATAGCGTTTTTGTAGAGGTGAATGGTGTGCCGATAACAGCTACCGCCGACCCTATTGCCATTTGTGGCTCCAATGACTCGACACAGCTCGATTTGAACAATTGCTCTAACAACATCTTCTTTGATGATTTTGAAACAGGCAACTACAACCAGTGGAATACAGGTGTATCCTACACTTACAATGTTGTCAATACAACTGCGGCCAACGGCACATACAGTCTGGAGCAGAATGGTTCAGGAGGTTTTTATGGCGGTTTAAACTATACGTTTACTCCAGATACACCTGATTACATCAGTGTATATATGAACCCACAGCAAAATTCTACTTACAACGGGTACTTCTGTGTTGGTGATGCGGCCATTACCTCCAATTACGGCATAATATTCCTCTATACAAATCAGAACAACTTCAGATTATACGCCAATGGTACTACAGAGCATAATACACCTTC
>DTRI01000403.1 GCA_012966015.1 Flavobacteriales bacterium
CAGGGCTTTCAATTCCTCAGGTGACGCACCCGCGTTTTCCGCATCCTGAACTTCCTTATAAAAGTCATTTTTAATCAATCGAACCGGAATAACTTTTTTCAGTGACAGCTTAGTGGAGCCCTCCCGTGCGTTAACCACGCATTCCTTAAAATTATCATGACCAGAGCTCTCTAAACTAGCAGCGAAACGGGAGCCTACCTGAACACCATCAGCACCCAGCGCCATCGCAGCCAACATACCAGCCCCTGTACCAATACCACCCGCGGCCAGCACGGGAATACTCACCGACTTTTTCACTAGCGGAATCAGGCACATGGTGGTGGTTTCATCAGCGCCATTGTGTCCACCTGCTTCGAATCCTTCCGCCACTACAGCATCCACACCGGCCTCTTCTGATTTCAAGGCAAATTTAGCACTGGACACTACATGAACCACTGTCAGGCCAGCATCCTTAAGTTCTTGCGTCCAGATTCTGGGGTTTCCGGCTGAAGTGAATATGATCTTTACCCCAGACTCAATTATGATTCGCAAATTATCCTCAACCTGAGGATAGAGCAAGGGCACATTTACACCGAACGGCTTATCTGTTGCATCTTCGCATTTCTTTATATTCTCCTGCAGAATTTCAGGCCTCATGGAGCCAGAACCAATTAACCCAAGCCCTCCAGCGTTGCTCACTGCAGATGCCAACCTCCAGGATGCATTCCAAATCATTCCCCCTTGTATAATCGGATATTGAATGTTAAATAGCTGTGTAATCCTGTTTTCCATAAAAAATCAGTAAGCTAAGAAGGAGTTAATGTCAAACAGAACGGTGACTTCTGTATCATTGGTTTTTAAAAGCTGCGTTGCGAGTAATAACAAAGTTGGCATTTTCCCGTATAAAAGTGTAATTTTATATTCAAAACCGTCCCAGATTTTTTCTTTACTGAGGAATTTAGTAGTTTTGGTCGCTATGAAAGGCAGAAAAAAATTTACACTCATCTCCCTGTTTGTTGCCTGGTGCGTTGTTGACTTTAATCCAGCATATTCACAATACAACCTGGATTATGGTGGACTTCTCGGCGTATCCAACTATCTCGGAGAAATTGGAGGCACCAAAAAGCCAGGGCAAGGAGAACCTGGAAAGCCCTTTATTGCCGACATGAGATTAGACCAGACTAAGTTTGCTGTTGGCGGCTGGATCAGGTATAAAGTGCACCCTTTGGTCTCTGTTAAAGCAAACCTGGCTTTTATACGGATAGTACTTCTGACTATCTCAATAGACGAACCAGGAATCTGTCCTTCAGAAATGACATTTACGAACTAAACACACAACTTGAATACAACTTTTACAGTGCTAATAACATCTCTCCCCGGGGTAGAAAGATTATTGATTTTAATGCATATGGCTTTGTTGGGGGTGGAATGTTCTGGCACAACCCTAAAGCGAAATATCAGGGAAAATGGGAAGCGCTGCAGCCATTAGGTACAGAAGGGCAGGGAGTAATTTTAGGGTTGAAACAGTACAACCGGGTTCAGGCACAATTGTCAAGTGGACTTGGATTCTATTACACTTTCAAGAGGAAATGGCGGCTTGGATGGGAATTGGGTACAAGGTGGACATTCACAGATTATTTGGATGATGTGAGTACCAGATACGTAGATCCTGCTCTGTTACAAGATGGAACTCCAACAGGTGATATGGCAGCTGCGCTATCTAATAGGACGAATACAAAACTAGCAGAAGCCAATAATCTTATCACGAG
>DTRI01000404.1:0-1223 GCA_012966015.1 Flavobacteriales bacterium
AGAGAAGCAAGAACGACAGAAGGGGCAACGCTTTCTGATATGATTCTTGATCCTCCGTCTGGAATCTCATGGGGCGGGCAAGTTTTCGGTGATTACTTTTTAAATAAAACAGATGAGGATGGAACTCTAACATCAAATGTTGGATTCATTGCAGTACGAAATGAAAAAACAACAAGGGCAGGGGACGTACTAACAACGGGAGTGATTTCTAATGAAATTCCTGTGGTTCATCCAGACACGGGAGATACTTGGACTGCATATGCGAATCGTGGAGTTATTACAAATCTTAATAACGGAGCAAGAACTAATGGTGTTTCGACGGGCACACGACATATCTTATTTGTCGGCGGCGATTCCGCAAATCCGACAACAGATCGATTCACCATTGCCCCAGGATATGATGATGTTGCGAATTCTTTTATTGCAGTATCAAAATTTGATTCACAGGGCAGGCCCAGAGTAGACGGAAAATGGTACTATGATAACGGGCAGAATGTTACTTCTACCTTTACACCAATTGCAAATGATTTTATTATTGCCTCCCTTTCTTCTTATGATTCTGCTGTCAATGGGGTTGACCAATTAGTTCTTTGGGCAGCGGCAGAAGCAAGAACGATTGATGGAGAACCAATTTCTGGGCAAGTTATTACAATTGAACGAGATATTGATACCGTCAATGCCTCTGCTCTTTCTGCATATGCTCTTGCAGATCAGGCTCATGCAAACATTGCTGTTTCATTTGGATTATCCGATGGCGAGATCACAGGATATTTTGTCGAAGAGGATAGTGGAACAGGATTTCAGAATAACGCTGTTCATGGTTCTGCCGATTATAATGATATTTGGATTAATACGAGTACATACAATCGTAATGAATATGGAAACTGGCAAGCCAATGCAATCTTTAGATATGCAAATACGGTCGGAGGATTTCAAAATACCTCCGGCGGGTTTGGGCATGGGGATGAGGACGAATGGTTGGCGTGGAGACATGCCGAAAATAGTTCCATTGGACGCGCATATTTAAATTCTGTCGAAGCACGCGATTTTGCAGACAGAAGCACTTCGGTATTCTTCACAAAGAGATTTCCCGACAGCGCAATAGACATAGGAACATATCATGGACCGAATGTTTCATATTTGTCGTCAGGAGAGATAAATGTAAATCCTGAAGGCGATATGTGGATTGATCTTACCAGCGGAGATAATCGCCCATTCATTTA
>DTRI01000404.1:1273-6528 GCA_012966015.1 Flavobacteriales bacterium
GATAAGGGCGAGTGGGCACAGACCACACATAATACATCCACCTTTGGAGCCGATTTTGACCCGAGCAATTCTCCCACAGGTTGGTGGAGCATTCTTCCATCCGGTGCCTCTGGAGAAGATCTCTTTGCCCGTGAACAGGCACAAGATGCATTATACGCCGCCGCGAATTCCCAATATGCATCCGACCGAGAAATTCTTGCATTTTTTGAATCGTTTGATTCTACTGTATCCAGTCCCGATCCAACAGGAAATGGTGATGTCTGGATTCATACCGACAATGCAATTAATCCAGACGGCACAAAGAATGCATATGCAATTTATGTTGCCAATACACTCGGCACGGGTGGAATTGATTCTGGTGTTTCTGGTCAAGATGGACAACAATTGTTTTGGCATACCTCACCCAATAATGCAATTGGCTCAATGTACCTTGAGAGTTATTCGGCGGGAATTGGTGGAGCATTCCAACGCGGCACAAATATCATGCCGAGAGGGTATTCTCTCTTTGATGCTCCTGCGAGTGATTATGAATTTACAACAAGCGAACAGCCAATAAATGTTCCATATTCATTAATGTCTGTGGGGACAGGCAATGTTGTAATTGATACTTCTGGTGGAGCGAATGCCTATATTGGGTCTTCTAGTTTACGTTTTAGAAAAGCCACCACAGAGACTGGGTTTATAACACTTGCAAATAGTGCCGGGGGAACATTGGTCAGTTTAGATTCTTTTGGAATCCAAATACCAAAGGGAAAACGATGGATATTATCTGCATATGTAAAGAGTAATACCACATCATCGGTAGATTTTACAACATGGATGTATGGTGGAAATACTACCTTTGCGGCTGCGTCTATTCCATCGGGCGGAAATCTTGGAAAAACAATAGTTGGTAGTGATTTTCTTGGCGTTGCAAATGAATGGTCTAGGTATTATGCAGTCTATGATTTAACTTCTACCACGGCAAATGGACATCCTCAAACTCCATCTACTCCTCTGTCGGATATGCCGACCCTTGCGGACTGGAGTCAGATTGCAATTCAATTTCGCCCAAAAGACCCTGGTTCTGGGGTTGCGGAATATCACATAGATGGTTTTCAACTCGAAGAAGTTGCCAGCGGCATAGTAACGCCGTCGCAATTCAAAGAACCCTCTGATGGATCTGCAATTGTTTTTGGAAGAAGAATAACAGACGATAAGATCGTAACCCATTATTATAATTCTGATGACAATGGTGGGCAACATGGTCCCATTCCAAATACAACTCCGACAGGACTTCCAAATCCACAGCCACATGGAGATTTTTGGGTTGATACAGGAAATAATAATATTATATTCAGGTATCATCAGAACGATTTTAATGCAATTCCATTTGCTCAAACTATTTTTTGGACATCTCTGACCAATGGTGATGGATGGTATTCCACAGAAGACGAAAGAACTGCCAATGCCCTTACGCAATCTTCCGGGGCACTTGTTACGGCAGGATTGGCCCAGGCAGCAGCCGATCATGAAATCATTGCATTCTTTGAGCCGTCTTCAAATGCAGATATGTTCTTGGCAGGTGGAACTGGAAACTATCCCTCGACAGGAAATGGCGATGTCTGGATTCATACGGATACTGCATTGGACCCGGATGGCCTTGCCAATACAGATGCGGTCTTTATTTCAAACACAGGAGTTGCCTTTGGATGGGAATCGTCGCCAACGAGCGCACTCGGTCGGGCGTTCCTTGAAAATTATGCGAGTTCATTTAATGTAAATTGGATGCCCCGTGCATATTCTATATTTGATTCTCCGGCAGATGATTATCTAATAGAACAAGAAGCTGCCGCCCGTGGTTTTGATAATATGACGGATGCAAAAATTGTTCCTTATATCTTTGATCATCCGTCCGTTTCGTCCACCATTCTTTTAGATTCTAGTGGTGGAGCAAATTCGTGGTATGCAAATACACCTACCCTTCGTCTCTCGTCAACCGACGCGGGTAGCAATGTTCATTTTTATCCATCATCATATACATGGCAGGATAATGACAGTTGGATTATTAATATTCCAACAGGCAAGAAGTGGATTCTGTCTTGCTATACCAAGATTTCTCAGTTTAGTGCCAACAAACCTAATTTTAAAATTAATGTTGGTTTAGGAAATACGTCGAGCTTGGATGCCGGGACCATCTATCGCACATGGGACGATGCTGCCTTGGGTTCGGGCGGATTATATTCTGTGCAGGGAAATTGGTATAGGGCATGGATGATTTTGGATTTGACAGATCCAATTGTCCCTGACAATTATGCCACTTCGGTTCTTCTTAGTGCAACTTCTCCAGAGGTGGGTGTCGGAGATCAATCCAATCTTGATGATGTTGATAAATTAAAGTTAACTTTTTCAGAAGAGTCGGGTTATGAAGCCACGGCAACGGGTTATCGTGATGTATGGATTGATGCAATCCAACTTGAAGAGGTATCCGAAACTCGATTTACTCCCGGAACATTTCAGCCCCCAGGTGGTGACGATTCTCAATCTAATTTTGCAAGATCAATCGCAGATGGAAAGATTATCACGCACTATGAATCGCAATGGCCGAGTGATGAAGTAGGCACACATGGCCCAAGACCACACTTTACTCCCGGCAATTTTCCTTCATATAATCCTACGCCCGATGGAGATTTCTGGGTCAATACTTCAAATAATAATATTCTATTCAGATACCACCAAAACACCATTAATTATACGGCACAGTCTATTTATTGGGATTCGGTTGCATCTACAGGTAATCGTTCTGGTTGGTATTCTATACGAGACTATTCTCTTGATGAATCTATGGCGAATGCGTTCATCGACATTGCATCAACTTATCAGGCAGCATTAAATGCCCATAGTTATGCCGACAAAGAACTCCTTGCATTCTTTGAACCGTTTACTACCAATCCAGCGTTTATTCCAACAGGAAATAATGATGTCTGGATTCATATTGACAATGCCATAGGACCGGACGGATTACAGAATCTAAATTCAATTTATACAACCAATACTACGGACACAACTGAATTTGGTGGAATTAATTCGGGGCAAGACGACGAACATAATAACCGATTATATTGGCACACCGCACCGAACAATGGTGTCGGAAAAATGTACCTTCAAAACTATGCAGCAGGAGTTGGTGGTGACTTTGATCGTGGTACTAATATCATGCCCCGTGGATATTCATTATTCGATGCTCCGGTACATGATTATGTGTTTATAGAAGAAGAGACTACAGATGAAGTCGGTCCAACAGAACCATATCCAATAAAAACATACTCCACCGGAGTCGCTGCAATTGATTTGAATTTAGCTTCTCCAGTTCTTGGAAATAGAAGTCTAAGGATGGATTCTCCTTCCGGCGCCGCGAGTCTGAGGTTTGTAACGTTTGCGAATGGGGTTTCGCAAGCTGATGATGATGATGTCGGCGTGGCCACCTCGGCTCCACATTTATTTGTAGACAGTAGAGAATATATATTTGGAAAATATGGTATCAATATTCCAAAAGGAAAGAAGTGGATTCTTTCGTGGTATGCTCGGTCTAATGCCACATCGACTGGTGTTGGTGGAGTAGATCCTGCCGGCCTAACTCTTGATTTTTGGAGTGCCAATGCAACACATTTTCTTGGATTTACGGATCATAGTAGCAAAATCAGTTCGGGAGCAGCCGATCATATAATAGCTCTTGCCGACTCCTGGCAAAGAAATTGGACAGTTTTTGATTTTGCTTCGTCTGCAACTTCTGTAGGATTAATTGGAGGGTATACAGGTTCCGGCACCACAGGCAGCAGAGATGTTAGAACAATTGAAAGTGTAATACCATATGTTTCATTAAAGGCAAACAATGATGTTACCTACTGGCTGGATTCTATCCAACTAGAAGAAGTGCCCGCCAATGTATGGACTCCTTCTGCCTTCAAGGAACCTTCTGATGTAACTGATATTGTCTTCGGAAGAACGATCACCGATGGGAAGGTTATTACTCAGTTTTATAATTCTGATGCCAGTCCAGGGTTCGGACCAGTCCCCAATACAACTCCTTCTGGAATACCAAACCCAGAACCACATGGAGATTTTTGGGTTGATACCGGAAATAACAATATCATATTCAGATATAATCAACCCGACCTGACTGTAATTCCGACTGTTCAGACTGCATTTTATACTACCGGAGTTGAAGAGGGTTGGCATTCATTAGAAGACCCACGCACTCCGGCAACAGTAATTGCCAATGACGCAAAGTCGGTTGTTTATTTCAGCGATGGAAGTAATACTGCCGTTACCGGAGCGATTCGATACGGACCAAATACTCATGTAACACAATCGGGGTTGACAAATCCAAACCCACAAGGAGACATATGGTTTGATACCGCAAACGGATCAATAATGCATGTGTACTTCTTTAATACCGAGAGTATTCCTTTTTCAAATGTTGTCGTCTATGACACGGCTCTTTCGAGCGCAACAGATTCTGGCTGGTATCCTTCACATGATGCTCGTCTTGAAAACTTAATCACAGAAGCTGAAGAGCAATTGCAGAATGATATTGATAATAAGGTTGTCACGTTTGTTCGGGACACCGAACCTTCTGGTGGAGAATCTTCCAACAACGACCTTTGGATTAATTCTACAGGGGCTCGCAATGAGTTGTCCGTTTATTCTACGGTAGCTCCGCCGGGTGTGGGTTGGCATCTCTATCCCAACCAGAGCATTGCAGATGCAATTGCCAATGCATCGGAAGCCCAACAGACTGCTGATGGAAGGGCATTGACATTCTTCTCTGGTGACTTGGATGATACAGACGAACCGCCGACCGGATACACTTTTCCTGGTCAACCTTTTCGTTTACTGAATGCAAATAACAATAATGATTTATGGTTTAATGCAAACAATACTATTTACAGATACGATCATGATGCAATTGCTGGCGGGAAGGATGCAAATACATATGTCTGGCGAGGGATGGGCATATATCCATTCGAGGGTTTGGAGACTGCAAATCAAGTATATTCATGGATCGACGTTCATGATCAAGCCTTGGATAAAAAGACAGTAACCTATGTTGGAAACACTATTGAAATGGAAGCTGGAACGATTCCCTTCAACGACCCCCTTCCCTCCGAGGGCGACCTGTGGATTAATCTTGACGATGATGGCGAGGGGCGTAATGTCAATGAATTATATCGTGCAAATTCAAGAATGGGAATTGCCGATAATTATGACCAATG
>DTRI01000405.1 GCA_012966015.1 Flavobacteriales bacterium
ATCCTGGTGATGGGGGTGAGGTTTTAGGTCAGATTGGTGGAAGACAACTCGCCTTACTTTCCGATGCAACATCTGACCGCCCTCATAACCCATTGATTTACAGTGGTTCCAAGAGGGGCCAGGGCAGCAGAACAGGCAGCGTTGTTGAACTCCCTTCATCCACTAAGGCATCTGTATTTGCTTCATCTTTAAATAATATTTAGATTTACCATAAGTGATCACAACGTGGATTTTAACTCTAAAACTTAAACCTGATGGAACAATATTATTATATGGATGGTCAAAATCGGAAGGGGCCATTTGCAATTGAGGCGCTAAGTAATGAAAATATTAATGGAGAAACCCTGGCTTGGAAAGAAGGCATGGATGATTGGATAAAAATTAAGGATATCCCCGAGCTAGAGCCCGTATTGAGAAAGATCCCTCCACCAGCCCCTAAACCCAGTGGTGCAACAAGCCAGGCACCGAATTTCCCGGAACAACCAGCATCAGCGGTTTCAACAGAGGATCAACAACTTGCAAGTGCTGGCAATAGATTCCTGGCATACCTGATTGATGCTGTATTAATTACTGTAGTCGGCCTTATACCTGTATTAGGAGCCATTGTGGGAATTGTATATTTTTTACTTCGGGATGCCCTGCCTTTTTTGAATGGTCAAAGTATCGGAAAGAAAGCCATGAAAATCAGGGCAGTCCGTGCGGACAATGGCGCACCGCTAACTGATGATTACGGTAAATCAGCATTAAGAAATGTATCGTTATTGATCCCTATTTTTGGATTGATTGATGCATTCATGGTGTTTAGCGATGACAAAAAACGTTTTGGTGATAAATGGGCCGAGACCAAAGTAGTGATAGAATCTGGTGTTTGACACTATCACTTACCAATGCAACATCTGACCGCCCTCATAACCCTTTGATATACAGTGCCTAGACTAATAGCGGGTTACAGAATAGTAACACTTATTTTAACTTTGTTGGCTCTTGAATTAATCCGGGAAAATCATGTCTGTTTCGGTACGGGGTGTAACCAAATTGTACGGCCTCCAGAAGGCGCTGGTGACAGAAAGCATTAAGCGAATATTAAATGGTGAAGATTCCGGTGCTGTTGCGAATCACGCCCACGGGGATTGGTGCCGGATACTATTTTGACATGTTAATTGAGACCAAAAAACAAGAACTTAATTACCAAGGATCTGCCCTTGTTGAGTCTTACAAAACGTTGCAAACCGCGCTTCCTCAAATTGAGCCAAAGCCATTGTTAGTGAATGTTCACCGCAAATTATTCCGGTATAGGGTCTGCATAATGTTTTGAATTCTTACCACCAAACGTAAATTTGAATCCAACATTCAATATTATCCTTTGGTATCGGGGTTGTGTGACATAGTTATTTAGACCATGGAGTCCACTGACATGTACCTCATAATTGTGATTTACATCGAAGAATGACATAGAATAGCCGACTTGGGTTACAACTTTGAACCGTTTCTTTTCCCATTGCAAATTGATAATCGGGTCAACAACATACCCACTTAGATTTTTTTGACTAATGGTATCCGTAAAGACAATGTCACCCTGGTATGCATAATTATTACTTCTGATAGCATATTCATACGTATCGAAATGCACCATTGAACTCCTTAAGGCGGCACCCAATTTCCAGTTAGGTAGTACATAGGCATAATTGATTTGAAAGAAATATTTATTGAAATCAGTTGAATATTCTAAATATTCTACATTCCATCG
>DTRI01000406.1 GCA_012966015.1 Flavobacteriales bacterium
TATTGTTAGCCGTCAAATCATCGTTTTCTCCTGCAAGTTCACCTATAAAGACAGAATTACCCGTGTTCAAAAACTCTAACTGCCCTTTCTGGGTTACGCGTAAGTGTACAGTATCGTTGGTACGTATGTCAAGGTCCTGGGCATCCGTGGTGCCTACGAAGTCGGTGCCCGTGGTAGTTCCTGAGTTACCTGAGAGTAGCCAGCCTCCTGCTGAAGAGCTAGAAAGCAATGGAACCCAATTAACCGCTAAAGGTGTACCCTCATTATAGTAAAATGTACTGTCTGTGGTGACAAATACTAAAAGGCCGTTGGCCGGTCCTGAAATTGCATCGCGCTGAACATCAGTCATTCTGGGCATCAACAAGCCCCGATCTGTAAAATCAATATCCAATCCCGCTGAGGAATCGGGGTTGGCGTTAGCGACATTAATACCTACGCCCTGGGCGTAGGTATTCAAAGTTCCGAGTGTAAAGCTAAGAGCTAGAATGGCGACGACTGTAGCTTTAGTCAGTCTTCGCTGAAGCTTCGTTTGATAAATGAGTGCTTTCATATAATTTGTTGGGATAATGAGTGTAAACAGGATAATAAGAATGATATGTTCAACAAGCAAAATAGACAAAAAATAATTTGCAGCCAAGATGCACCTCGTTTTTAAATCAATGCGAGATATAGGAAATGGACGTACGTCTAAATTTACTTCTTTCTAAAAAATATCTGAATTGGCACTCCATTAAAGTCAAAATGCTTGCGCATTTGATTTTCCAAGTACCGCTTGTAGGGTTCTTTCACATATTGCGGAAGGTTGCAAAAGAATGCAAATGAAGGAGCATAGGTAGGTAGTTGAGTGATGAACTTTATTTTAATATACTTGCCTTTTAACGCTGGTGGAGGATATTTAGCGATGACCTCAAGCATGATGTTGTTTAGCTTATTGGTCTTAATTTTTCTGGTGCGATTTTCATTTACTTTCAAAGCCAGCTCCAGGGCTTTTAACAATCGCTGTTTTTCGGGGACGGAAGTAAAAACAATGGGAATGTCGGTAAAGGGGGCGGTTTTCTTCAAGATCTTGGCCTCATACTCTTTCACCGAATCAGTTTCTTTTTTCATCAGGTCCCATTTGTTCACGAGAACCACAATTCCCTTCCTGTTTCTCTCTGCCAATGCAAAAATATTCAGGTCCTGGGCATTCATTCCTTCGGTAGCGTCGATAAGTAGTAGGCACACATCGCAATTTTCTATGGCCCGAACAGATCGCATTACAGAGTAGAACTCAACATCTTCAGACACTTTTGCTTTTTTGCGCAATCCCGCAGTATCCACAAGGATAAAATCATGGCCGAAAGCAGTATAGCGGGTATTGATAGAATCTCTAGTGGTTCCTGCCTCCGGGGTGACAATATTCCTGTCTTCACCAACAAGTGCGTTTATCAAAGAGGATTTCCCGACATTGGGGCGGCCCACAACTGTGATTCTAGGCAAACCGCTTTGGTCCTCCTCTGGCTTTTCTTTCAAGGAGCTCACCACCTTGTCCAGGAGCTCGCCGGTTCCCTTACCGTTGATAGACGAAATGCAATAGGGTTCATCCATCCCCAACGCATAAAACTCGTGCGATAAGTTGATTCTCTCATTTGTATCGACCTTATTCGCCATCAGGTAGACCTGCTTTTTTGACTTGCGGAGTATTCTGGCCAGTTCCTGGTCGAGTCCGGTAATACCAGCGGTAACATCTACCATAAAGAGGATAAGGTCAGATTCTTCCATGGCTATCCGCGCTTGCTTGCGAATCTCTCCTTCGTACATATCATCAGAACCAGACACATAACCACCGGTATCGATGATGGAGAACTCTATGCCATTCCAATCCACCTTGCCGTAGTGTCTATCGCGGGTTACGCCGCTTTGCTCATCTACAATGGCATGCCGGGTTTTGGTTAACCGATTAAACAAGGTGGATTTCCCCACATTCGGTCTGCCTACTATTGCTACAATATTGCCCATCCTTACTGATTGTATCCAAATTTGTTTAGCTGGCTGTCCTTCTTGCGCCAGTCCTTACTGACTTTTATGAAGGTCTCCAGGTATATTTGCTTTCCGAAGAAATTTTCCAGGTCCCTTCGGGCATGGGTGCCTACATTTTTCAAGGATTTCCCTTTATGACCGATCATTATTCCCTTTTGTGATTCCCGTTCTACATAAATCTCCGCACGGATTCTGATAATTTCTTCTTCCTCCTTGAATTCTGTGATCAGCACCGCAGTGGAATAGGGGATCTCCCTTTTGTAGAACTGAAATATCTTCGAACGGATTATTTCGGCAACAAAGAACCGCTCTGGTTTGTCGGTAAGCTGATCCTTGGGATAATAGGCAGGGGCTTCCGGCAATGTCTTGAGGATGTAGTTGAATACCGTGTCCACATTAAAATTCTTTAAGGCGGAGAGTGGTAGCACCATGGCATCTTTCACTTTAGTACTCCAGTTGTCTGCAAGCTCAGTTAATCTCTCCTCATCTATCAAATCAATTTTATTGAGCAAGATGAGCACGGGAGCTTTTGCATGTTGCAGCTTTTCCACCACCGACTCAACGTTCTCATCTTTTTCATACACGTCTGTCATGAATAGGATGATATCCGCATCTGAAAAGGCGTTGTTCACGGATTTCATCATCCTCTCATGCAGCTCATACCCAGGTTTGATGATTCCTGGCGTGTCGGAATAGATAATTTGAAAATCATCTCCATTCACAATTCCGAGGATACGATCTCGGGTTGTTTGCGCTTTGGAGGTGATAATTGATATCTTCTCTCCCACCAACGCATTCATGAGCGTAGATTTCCCAACGTTGGGGCTGCCGATAATATTTACAAATCCTGCTTTGTGAGACATTCTGCAAAAGTAAAGAAGGAAAAGGGATTATGAACTATCTGTATAAGAAGTTACTGGCATGAGCCAGGAAGCAACACTGAAGTGGCTGTGGTGTATTGGGTATAAAGCAGAATGTACGGGGACACATTCCTTAGATCTTCTTCTTTATACTTTAAATAGAATATGCTGGATATTCAAATGGTTTATACACAATGAATTGGCCAGCTTTACTTTTTTATGATCTTCACCGACTCTCTGGTTTCACTTGCCGTCAATATGTACTCGCCAGATGAGAGATGTGTGAAATCAACTTCTGTCTTATCCTCCGTCAAAACGCCACTATGAACTTCTTTGCCAGCTAAGTCTATTATTCGATAATTATAATCTTGTTCACTGGACTTTACGATGGTCAAAATTAGTTCTACCGGATTTGGATAAACCCGCAATGCACGCCCGGCTTTCTCTTCAGAGGGCATATTAAGCACTTGTCCGGCAGAATTGATAAGGTCAACATGTTTATAATAATCACGATCTATGAGTAGCTTCTCCTCTTCAAAATTGTGCAAGAGCGTTGAGAACAATTCCGTTGCTATTTTTCTGTCGATTTCAAGAATGTACTTCCTGGAAGTGTCTACGATCATTTCCGTCAAATTCCCATTGGCGACCTCATTATCAATAATCAAGGTTTGTAAATACTCAGTTCCCAAACCCACCACGGTTGAATCCGTAAATTTCAACGCGGATATTCTATATCTGCCATTGGGTAGGGGGCGGTTTAACAAGTACATTCCACGGTGTTTTACCACAATGCCGTTAAAAATGGTGTCTTTATCACCTTTGAGGATATAGTTGACCCTGGTTTTCCTGTTGTAATGTATGTTGTAAAGAACCGTGTCTTTCCCCCGGAGCACTGAGAACGCATCCCCCAGCCTGTAAGATAAATCTATCTTATGTCTTTTGAAAGGAGTGGTAAACTCGGTTCGGGGTTCCTGCTCAACGTCACAGCTAGCTAGCCACGAAAGAACAAACAGCGATAATAGTATATTAATTGGCCTGACCATAACACAATTGAAAGATACAATTATTGCTTTAATAATAAGTGTTCTGAGGTAATAGAGTTCTGTACAACCCTCACTATATAGGAGCCCTTACCCAGGGACCCGATATTGACAGATGCTTTACAACAATCAATCATTTCCTCGAGCACCGTTCTTCCAAGCAGATCAATAATTTCAATGCTAGCTGTTTCTTTGGAGACCGCAGTGATGGAGAGCTGAGTGGTGGCAGGATTGGGAAATATTTTAATTGAGCCGGGGTCGTATCCCTCCTCAACGGACAAAGGATTGTTGAATTCAAATGTAGCAATTACCGGTAGGTGGTCAGCGGCGTAATGTAGTGCGTTGGCAAAGTTTTGAGAACAGGAGGTGTTTGGAGGTTGGTTAATAGAATCATTATAGTGGTTGCCATCATTACCCACTGCCCAGGTGGATCCACTCACGTAATCAATGGCATTGGCATCTGCAATGCTCTGGGAGTACAGGATCATATCAAATCGATCGTCCATCCCTCCGGTAGATCCTCCTCCAAACGAACGCGTCCTTGGGCACTGGGTGTGGAATTGTTCATAGTTGCTGTTATTCCAGGTACCCGGCATGTTAAAGGGATCGATTACATGGCCAGATGTGGTTCCATCATCGGTTGTGAGGTCCATATAGGCTTGCTCGCTGGCGCTGTATATATTGAAATCACCGCAAACAATGAAGTGCTGACTGTAATTCAAGGCATTGGTGACCCATCGAAGCTCCCCAATTTCTGCAGCTCTCTTGTCTTCGTTGATAGTTCCGGTGCTCGATTTTAGATGTACTGCATAGATAAGCAGCGTATCACCTGTTCCAATGTGCCGCATCGTGAATTCATTGATGTCGCGATGGGCCGTTGATATCTTGTTGTTGCTAATGAACGAAAACACGGAATTTTTGAAGAAGATTGCGTTCTGTGTATCAAAGCCCGTGAGGAATTGCCCGGCCGTATAGCTGGAATTGAGTGCTGTGGAGTAAAACAGGTCCACACCAGATTGATAGATGATTTCCTGCACCACCAGTATGTCTGGATTGAGGCTATCGATTATCGTTTTAAAGTAAGGAGACCTACTGCTGCTGGCATTGTCATAATTCAATATGTTGTAGCTCATCAGGCTAATGGTCTGCTGGGAGAATCCTGTCAAAATCCATGAGCAGAGTATCCAAATGAATGCGATTCTTTTCATTGGTGTTATTATTATGAGGTGAAAATATAGGTATTATTTTTGCGACAGTTACTCGATTTTAGGCGTGTATTGCCCAGATAAATTAAAATCCTTAATTTTGCCATTGCATTGCGGTCCGCTTTCGTTTCTTCGAAGCTTTAGCGGGTTAAAACGGCAATGATCGTTCTTAGAACCAGTTATGCGGTTCGGCCAACATTGAATGATAATGATATTGCGGGGTGGAGCAGTTGGTAGCTCGTTGGGCTCATAACCCAAAGGTCGCTAGTTCGAGTCTAGCCCCCGCTACTAAGAAAAACCCTCTGTTATCTGATAACGGGGGGTTTTGTTGTTAATGGGGGACACCACAGGGGACACTTTTTTGAATTTGCTACCCTTTTCATACATTTACTTACCTAATCTCCTTAATCCACCAATTTACTATTTCGCTAGGAAACAACTACTCCTCCTACTCACCCTTGCACCCTTCCTAGCCTTTGGGCAGACAACACTAATACCTGACCCTAACTTTGAACAGGCGTTGATTGATTTGACAATTTACACCGAGCTATAGCGAGGGGTTTTTACTTACAAACCCAGTTCAGACTTACTACTACTTTTGCATTTTCCCTTCCCTCTTTTTCACTACATTTATTATATTGTAGTGATAAACCCGTAAGCCATGCGAAAGTTCTTACTTATCCTACCCCTCTGCCTTTGGCTCACCTTAGCCTCAGGGGTAAGCCTCGACTCCCTATGGGGTGTTTGGAATGACAAGACCCAGCCCGATACCAACCGCCTGAAAGCCATGAAAAAAAATAGCCTGGGATGGTTATTTGTTTTCACAGCCAGACAGTGCTTTTTATTTTGCGCAGCTGCAGTATGAATTGGCAGAAGCTACAGGCAATAAAAAATGGATGGCCGATGCACTGAATACCCAGGGTAATTCTTTTCATATGCATGGCAATTATGATAAGGCCCTGGAGTATTACGAGATAAGCTTAAAGATATATGAAGAAATAGGTGATAAAAAGGGAATGGCTAAATCTTACAAGAACATGGGGAATATTTACAAAGTCCATGGCAATTATGCGCAGGCCTTATCTTATTACCAAAAAAGTTTACAGATATCAGAAGAAACAGGTGACAAAAAAAGGGCTATTGCTTACAACAACATTGGACTTATTTATTCTGCCCAAGGCAATTATGAAAAGGCCCTGAAGTATCACGAGAAAAGCTTAAGGATCAGAGAAGAAACAGGCAATAAAAGGGGAATGGCTTCCTCTTACATCAACATTGGTTTACTTTCTTTTAACCAGGGCAATTATGATAAGGCTCTGGAGTATTACGAGATAAGCCTAAAGATATATGAAGAAATAGGTGATAAAAGGGGAATGGCTTTCTCTTACAACAACATG
>DTRI01000407.1 GCA_012966015.1 Flavobacteriales bacterium
AGGCATTTCTTTTTTATCTTACCACCAACCACGAGGAATGTTGAGAGTGAAATCCTGGTATGTTTGGAAGTGCCCTCTGTCAGAGGGGGTAGGCGTGTTCCGTAGCCCGTGATTCACGGATAATCTACATCATTTACACATTAAAACGCATGGCAAAAAGTTATCATTTATTATCTTTTCTCGAGCCCAATTGTTACTCTGAGTTACCTGGTTTGCATCCCCAGGGTGGCCCTGCATATACATCTTTATACATGTTTTGCGCCAATTATTCGGGTTGGCGTGCATCCACATCTACCGTAACATGGACAATGTTCCATTGTTTTAGTTTACCATAACACTCTAAATAAACTGTAGCAGGATCTGCTTAGAGCACTACAGCGACGATAATATAAATGAATTGTTAAAGACGACATTAGCACCCACTTACGACAGCACAGGCAAAGATTTTAAAAATTCGTGATGAGTGATTGAAGACATGGCCAGAAATTCAAACTGTCAACTATTAGCTCGCTCAAGAGCTTGCTCAAGATCCTCAATCAAATCACTTGCGTCCTCTATTCCAATTGACAACCGTAAAAGGTTTGGATGAACGGGAAAATCCGGACCAGAAACAGTAGCTCGATGTTCGATTAGGCTCTCAACACCCCCTAATGATGTGGCAGGATAAAATACATTGCAAAAACGCGTGACATCTATAGCAGTCTGTTCGCTACCCTTTACAATGATCGACATCATACCACCATAAAGACCTTCGGTTTGGACTTTTTGTACTTCATGTTCTGGATGATTTAACAATCCGGGATAAAGGACTCTCTGGATTAATTTATGTCCATTAAAATGATTTGCAATTTGAAGAGCATTTTCAGTGGCTCTTTCAACTCGAAGGAATAACGTACGCATGCCTCTAATCAGTAAAAATGCATCAAAGGATTGTAACACTGTTCCTTGTAGCTTCCTGGTTAGCGTGATATCCTCCCAATATGGTCCTGTATCCCGAACAGAAAGGGCACCTGCTGTCACATCAGAATGGCCATTTAAATACTTTGTTGCTGAGTGCATTGAAATATCTGCATCAAAATTTAATGCCCTTGTTGCACAAGGGGGTGTTCCCGTGCAATCAGTCAGAAGCTTTGCCCCATGCTTGTGAGCTATATCAGCAGCCTTCCTTATATCGGTTACTGCCCAATCAGGATTATTGGGTGTTTCAGCCCAAACTAAAGAGGTATTATGATTAATTACCTCACTTAATTCATTAAGATCTCCGGCTTCATAATAGGAAACACTCAAACGACCTTTTTTCTCATATGTTTTGAATTGGTGTAATACTCCGTGATACATAGCCTTCGGGACAACGACATGTGATTTTTCTTCAAGATGGTCAATCACTGCTGTTGCGGCTGACATACCAGACGAAAAAAGTAGAGTGTCTTTTGCTTCTTCTAGATCAGCTATCATTGCCTCAGCATGTGATGTTGTTTCGTTGCCATCTCTCTTATACCAATAAGGCTTTCGTGTTTCATAATTTTCATCTCTTGCGAATGTCACTGAGGATTGTATCGGCGGGATTATTGCTCCCGTTTCAGGGTCAATATATCTCAACGCCTGAGCAACTCTAGTTTTGGCAGAAAGTTTTTGATTAGATTTAGTCATTTTTTAAAAGCCTTTTGATTAATTCTATTAATTTCACTTTATCATATAGTCCAAGTGGGTGCTGTATCAAATTCATTTCTCTATACGACAT
>DTRI01000408.1 GCA_012966015.1 Flavobacteriales bacterium
GAATTCTATTCAGAGACATCCTCTTCATCGTCTTCCTCAACAACATTGTCTTCTTGTTCCGTCATTCCATCTTGGCCATCATCTTCCATATCGTCATCAGGAGGAATCGGGCTTCCAAATGTTGGTTCCCCGTGGGGCAATGATAATATTTCCCCGTCGTGAATATTTCCTGGGGGCATTTCGATCTGACGATCGCATTCACAGGGGATGCGCCACCTCTCGTATGCAAACTTCAGCAACTCCCAATCGCGAGATTGAACCTCCAACTTGGTCCAATCAGCATTGTATTGGGTCGCTAATTGACGCTCTGTAGCAGTCGCAGCGCCATCTTTTGAATAGCAGTAGTCTACACCGTTTGGAGCATCCCGCTTTTCTGGATAACTTTTGTTGCCTAACAAGGTATTACTGGCGCCATCGTTGGTCAGCGCTAGATTCCCCAACCGATGCAAATAACTATCAGCCTCTCTTTCATCCGACCAATGCTTTTCCCAGTAGTGCACACCTCTATGTGTTTGGGGCAGGATATGTTCAATTGGATGCTTTCCGGTAGGGTTCCACTGTGGAGGTGCAATAGTACTTGGGTTCGAAAGGTGCAACTCATACTCGTAAAGGAAGTAGTAACCACCTGATTCCCACCCTTTTAAACCCCCCTTTGGCGATGGGTATTTCGCCTCACCATTCGATAGTTTCTCTAAAACCCGCTGCATCGGGGCATGCTTCTTTAGAATATTACAAAAGAAGTTAAGGACATCTTCAACTGTTGCTTTACCCATAAATATTTCGTGCGCCATACCGATTATTTCAGATTTACACTTGGTGATTTTAAATCCCATAACGAGATGCATCCTGAACACATACTTTTCACATACATCAATTATTGTTTCAAAGTCCGCCGTATTGCCCCACTTCATGTGCGCCATAACTGTAATAGGTCTTACAACACCAGGTTTATTGGTGCGCCACAAAGCGCCATTGCTGCGCCTGTCGGACTTGATGTAAGCGTATGACTTTGCAACGATCGGCCAATTAGATACGAAGTCCAGAAGGGATTTCTCCTTTGTTGGATCTGGATTTTTTATCAGATCAAAGTACTTTTGTGAAACTAAGTTGTGAACGTTGCTTTTCTGCAAATTCTGGTTCAAAAATATTGAGTAAAAATCTGTAATGAAACTGTCTTCTGTTTCCCTCGAGCCAACAGCTTGATCCTCAAAGGCATTGAGAGATTTATACCAGTTCTTCGGGACATCGAGAGGCGATAAAACTTTTTCTCCGACCATCATACAAAAGTTTTTTATCTTATCGAATTCGCTTAATGGCAGTCCTCTTGAATTGATCGCATCAAAAGCCAACTGCTTATTGACTTCATCTAATTCGATCCTCACAAAACGCGTTTTCCCAAGGAGACGTCTCGCATACTCCTCTAGCTCCGATTGGCTAGAGGAGGCGAACTTAGTATTAATAAACGTCTTCACTTCGTCCATGCACGTCATTGGATGTGCTTTGTCAGCAGGGGGTTGCGGACTGCCGGTAATAATGAATTTGAAATACTCATGCAATGGAGTGTTTTCATTTTGCAGTCTTAGCTCTCCCTTTCCATTTTTCATAAAATATAGAGCCCTTTGAAGATCAACTTGTTCTTCACTCTTTGCACTACTTGGAGATTTTTTTTGCAGGCATTTCAATAACTCATCAACGATCATAAGCAATGAGGTCATTCGTTGTTGACCGTCTTCTAGG
>DTRI01000409.1 GCA_012966015.1 Flavobacteriales bacterium
CGCTATCTCATTCGGTGTTATGGGTAAGTATTCCGACATTGTTGGGGTATGAATTGAGCCTGTTACTGCACAGGTGATAATTACACTTTTTGCCATTTAGGCCTCCTCCCCTGAAGACTATTTACTTGTGATATTTTTTGTAAAAGAACAATAATGGAAAACAAGGGTATTGATCAATAAGTAGAACGAAAGAAAATCTCACAATTAACTTAAAACAGGCAAACGTATTTGAATCTTTTTACTGACGATGTCAGCCAGTTTCATCAGCAGAGCTTCACTGAAACGCGGTCCTACGATCTGGAGACCGGCAGGTAATCCCTCATCTGTTAGCCCTGAAGGAACGGAAAGAGCTGGCAAGCCAAATAGGGAAAAAATCAGTGTTGGGGCAAACCAATCAAAATAACTTTCCATTTTCTTGCCGTTAATTTTTTCTGGATAATTCTGATCGACTGGAAAAGGAGGAATTGGAAGCGTAGGCGTTAAAACAGCGTCATACTTTTCAAAAATCTCAACAAGCTTAAACCAGAGGATTGACCGAATAGTTTCTGCCTCAGCGATTTCTGTTGGTTTTTGATCAAGTCCTTTTCTTATATTACTCGCAAGGTTTGTTCCCAATTCATCCAACCGGTCAATTAGGTGTAAATATTTATTCACCATCCATTGGCCCCGAAGTACCGAAAATGCTCGCCTACCATCGGATAAGTTCAAATTGCAATCATCCATAATATGGCCGTCATCCGTAATTGCTGTAGCTGCGTTTCGGCAACATTCTGCAATACTCTCATCGACACCAATATCTGCAACATCTGCAATATAAGCAATTTTAAGGTTTTCGATTTCCTGTTTTCCAGGGTTCATATACCGCGATTGCGGGGAATGAGGGTGACTGAGATGGGGCTGCGCCATAACCTCCAGAAGCAGGGCCAAATCTACCGATGACCGTGCCATTGGCCCCGGAACACCAAGAGTATCAAAAGGTGTGTTGCCGGGACCTGCGGGGACAAGACCAGGTGTTGGTCTGAGACCCATTACACCGCAAAATGCTGCGGGAATTCGGAGGGACCCACCCAGATCCGATCCAGATGCTATAGGAAACATACCTGATATGAGCCCGGCGCCACCGCCACCTGTGGAACCGCCCGCTGAAAGCTCAGTGTTCCATGGGTTCCGGGTAGCGCCAAATACGTCGTTATAGGTATTACCGCCTGTTGCAAACTCCGGTGTGTTGGTTTTACCAATGATTACTCCATCCGCCTCTTTGATACGCTGAACGATTATGTCATCCTTATCCGGGATATGGTCAGCGAACAAAGGGGAGCCGTAAGTAGTACGAATTCCCGCAGTCGCAGTTACATCTTTAACACCGATTGGTACGCCCGCAAGCGGGCCAACTTGTTCTCCTTTAGATATACGTTTATCTATATCTTTCGCCTGTTTTAAAGCTGTTTCTTCACTGACCGTCACTACAGCATTAATAACTGTGTTAGTTGCACTTATCCGATCGAGATGTGTTTCAAGGACCTCTACAGCGCTTAAATTTTGCTTTTTGATATGCTCAACAATTTTGGTGGCAGAGTAAGTCCAGGGCTTTGAACTCATGACCCAATATCCGTTATTATTACTTAAGGATTGAGGTTCGCATTTAGCTAAAGGTGGTCAGAAACGTTGCCGTGATCGGAAAAGCCCAGATGATAATCATGACTACTAGCATCAGCATCCAATAAGGAATTG
>DTRI01000410.1 GCA_012966015.1 Flavobacteriales bacterium
GGAAGATGTGCTGTGTCACCAAAGTAGATAAGCTTCTCATTAGGCATTGCTTTGTTGATAGCATTAGCAACGGTTAGCCCTCCTATGCCGGAGTCAAAAATTCCTATGGGGTCAGAAGTTCTTTTAACAGGCATGACTGTATAAAAAAAGCCCCGCACATAATTTTATGTGCGGGGCTTTTTATCAAATATTACAGACCTAATTTTTTCTTTACAAGTGGTAGAATATCTTCGCTATCACTTGCATACAAAACCATACCCAATCCAGTGTCGAGGATATAGTCATAACCCTTTTCTTTGGCCACATCATTGATTGCCTTTTTGGCCTTATCAATAATGGGCTTCAGAATTTCATTCTCCTTTTTGGCCAATGATTCCTGAGCAGTTTGTTGAAATTGCTGGATTCTGCCCTCCAAATCAGTTATTTCTTGAACCTTGAGTTGCCGTACGGGGTCAGTCATTAAAGCTTGCTGGCTCTGATATTCCTTCAGTTTGTTTTCATATTCTACCGACATAGTTTTCAGCTGACCTTCAAGCTGCTGTGCAAAGGCTTGTACATCTTTAGCAGCCTTTTCTCTCTCTGGCATTAATTCCAATAGATCATTTGAATTAACATGACCTACTTTAGTGTTTTGCGCCGATGCGCTTAAAAGTCCGATGAATAGAACTGCACTTAAGATAATTATAGATTTATTCATTTTATCAAATTGTTAGTATTGAATTATTTTTCTATTGTTTTTGGTTGATCAGTTTCGCTTGTTTTTGGTTTATCAGTTTCGCTTGATTTTGGCTTCGTTCTCGCTTTATAGCCGAGTTTATTAAGAACCATTTCACTTTTGTCGTATTTAGGGTCTGTATATAACATGGTAGCTGTTCCAGCTTTGTCAAATATAACACCATAATTTCCATTCGTGGCAATTTCTTTTATCACCTCATAAACCTTATCCTGAATGGGCTTGATAAGCTCCTGCCTTTTTTTGTGAATATCACCACCTACTCCAAATCGTTTTTTTTGTAAGTCTTTCGCATCTCTCTCTTTTCGTACAATCTCCTCCTGACGCTTACGCTTCATTTCTTCAGTTAATAAAATTTGCTCAGCTTGAAAGGCTTTGTAAAGTTTATCTATTTGAGCGTATTTGGCCTCGATTTCTTTTTGCCATTCCACGCTTAGCTTATCCAGCTGCTCCTGAGCAGATTTGTAAGCAGAGATGTTATCCAGTATGTATTTCGTATCGACGTATGCAAATTTTTGAGCATTACTCGAACCTGTGAGTAAACAGAATGATATTAACGATATCAACGCGACTGCTCTGAATATTTGGGCTTTTGTTTTCATAATGGGTTTTAGCCCTTTTAATACATATATCATACCAAAAATTTCGGCGAAGGTACTAATATTTAGTCTACTGAGTAACCAATAATGAAGTGTGGTTGCCACTTAGCAGGTCCGATTGTACCATCGTAAGGTGCGTCATCGAATCCATAGGCGTAATCAAATCCTAGCAGACCAAACATAGGCAGGAATATTCTAACGCCTACTCCGGCGCTTTTCTTGAGTTCAAAGGGTTTAAATTGATTTGCAGCATTCCAGGCGTTTCCCGCTTCAGCAAAAACCAATCCGTAAATTGTAGCAGATGGATTAAGTGATAGTGGATACCTGAGCTCAAAAGTAAACTTCTCAAAAACCGTACTTCCAAATGAAGGTGAGAGTGAATTGTCCGAATATCCTCTCAAGGCAATAATTTCAGTGCCATAGAGTGTAAATCCTGATAGGCCACTGCCCCCAACAGAGAACCGTTCAAATGGCGTGATGGCCAGGTCTTTATTGTAGCGCCCCAAAAATCCGAACTGAAACCTTGTATTTAGCACCAGCTTATTCGCCAGTTCATTGAACCATGACAATTTGAATTTCCATTTATGAAACTCATTCAATTTATACTTTTCTTCTGCCGTAAGATTTTCATAGGCCTCTGCATCTCTTCCATCCCACAGCGAATAGGGTGGCGTGAATTGCATGGTAAGCGTGATTTGTGCGCCCCGACGCGGATAAATTGGGGCATCGATCGAATTTCTGGAAAGCGTTTCAGTCAGGCTAAATGTGTTGGACGGGCCATCAGTAAACTCAAATGAGGATGTCCAATTGCTCAACAAATACTGCTGAAAGCTAAGCTGCTGGAACAATGTAAAATAGTCATCAGGCCATTGAAGTCTTCTGCCAAGCCCAAGAGAAGCACCTGTAGTTTTGAAAGACGCTCGCCCCTCCCTTCCTTTTTTTATTCCATTGGATCGAATGGAATGATAGGCAGAAATACTGAAGGAATTGGGCTTTTTACCACCCAGCCATGGTTCTGTAAATGACGCGTTGTACGACTGCCACCAGGTACCGTTTGATTGGGCTCGGATTGATAAACGCTGCCCATCGCCAGAAGGTAATGGCCTCCAGGCGCCTTTTTGGAAAAAATTACGTGCCGAAAAATTGGTAAAGATTACCCCTAGCGATCCGACCACCCCTCCGTAACCTCCCCAGCCACCTGACAGCTCTATTTGATCAGAGGACTTTTCTACAACAACGTATTCAATATCTACCGTTCCGGCTTGCGGATTGGGTGAAGGATTTACTTCGAGTTGCTCTGGGTCAAAAAATCCCAGCTGTGCCAATTCACGCTGAGAACGAATAATATCGGCTCGGCTGAATAACTGCCCCGGCTTCGTTCTAATTTCCCGCATGATTACATGATCATTTGTTTTTGTGTTTCCACGGACGGTAACCTTATTTATCCTAGCTTGCTGCCCCTCATAAATACGCATTTCCATATCTATGGAATCACCTTCAATCAATGACTCTACGGGAGTTAGCGAAAAGAACAGATATCCATCATCGAGGTACAATGAGCTTACATCTCTCCCTTTAGGATTCATGAATAACCTGGAATTCAATGTAGCTTGATTATAGACGTCACCCTTTTTAATTTCAAGTATTTTGCTCAACTCCTTTGCGGTGTATTTTGTATTACCTGTCCAGGTAATATTTCTGAAGTAATACTTGTTACCTTCATCAATGAATATTTCGATATTGATGGATTTATTGTTGTAAGCGTATACAGTATCTTTAACTATTCTGGCATCTCTAAAGCCCTTTTCATTGTATTTGGTAATAAGTTTTTGCTTGTCGGCTTCATAGCTGCTCTCAATGAATTTAGATGAGGTAAGAAAGTTCCACGATTTTTGCTTGGTGTCTTTTAATTGCCTCTTCACCTTTCCCTTCTTAAACTCATTGTTGCCATGAAGAATGATCTCATTAATCTTCACCTTTTTCTTCTTGTCTACAGTGATCTTCAGCACCACGCTATTTTTTAAAGTCGTGTCTTTTTCCTGAGTAATCGTCACCTCAGCATTCAAGAATTTTTTGTCCAGAAAGAAGTATTCTACTTTGTTCTTAGTGGTCATGATTAGGTTTTCGGTAACTACATTTCCCTTGAGCAGCTTAATCTTTTCCCTTAGATCATCGGCTTCTGACTTTTTAACTCCTTGAAATGAAAATTTTGAAAGACGAGGCCTCTCCTGAAGGGCGAGGTTCAAGAAAATCTTTGAACCTTCTACTTTTGAAATTGTTATAGATACATCAGAAAACAATCCTTGTTTCCATAGTTTCTTTATAGCGTTACTCAACGCTTCACCGGGTACCGTTATCTTATCGCCAACAGTTAGGCCTGATAACATAATTAACACTGACCTGTCGAGGTGCTTGGTTCCCGAAATAGAAATACCCCCAATTTCAAAGTCTTGTGGGTTGGCATAATCTATCTTGAAATCCTTATTGCCCAGTGGAATTTGTGCCAACACGGTGGAAGCAATAAATAGGAAAAGTAATATGGGTAAGACTTTCTGCATTGGTTACGCCTCAGTTAGTTGTTCGCTTGTTTTTCCAAACCTTCTCTCGCGTTGCTGATAGTCCAGAATGGCGGCGTAAAAATCTTCCTTTCCAAAATCAGGCCAAAGCTTATCTGTAAAATAAAGCTCTGCATAAGCAATCTGCCAGAGCAAGAAGTTGCTAATTCTATATTCGCCACTTGTGCGGATCAGGAGCTCTGGGTTTGGAGAATGAGAAGAGTCTAGATAGCTGCCAAACAGCTCTTCATCAATATTATCAGCCTTAATATTCCCCGCTTTGATGTCTGTTACGATCTGCTTCACAGCATCTACTATCTCCCACCTGGAGCTATAACTAAGTGCCAGGTTTAGCTGCATTCTTGTGTTGTTAGCAGTTATTTTCATCGTTTCGTCCAATTCTTTTCGGCAATCTTTTGGAAGACTGTTCACATCTCCAATCGTCGATAAACGGATATTATTTTTTATTAGTGTCTTGGTTTCTTTACTTATACTGGAGACAAGCAACTTCATCAGAGCATTAATTTCATATTTAGGCCGATTCCAGTTCTCAGTAGAAAAGGCATATAGTGTGAGGTAGCCGATTCCAAGCTCTGCGGCAGCTTCAACGGTTTCTCTAACCGCCCTTACTCCGCTTTTATGACCAAAGACCCGCAGTTTTCCTTTGCTCTTGGCCCATCTTCCATTTCCGTCCATGATTATTGCAACATGTTTCGGCAGGGTTTTCAGATTTATTTGGGATTTATTGGGCACGTGAATTATTATTTTTTTGCAAAGGTATTTCTTATTTAAAGTATAACCGAAGAATTAATTACTGAAAACACTTTTGCTCCTCGTATTTATTGATGATTTTGAAGGTTATCATCAATCCTGCAAAGGCATACAAATCATTGTTTTTAGAGTTGCCGCGTTGCCTATCGACGTTGCTTCTTGTATTGTCATCAATTGATCTATCCGATAAACGCCTTGCAACATCTCCTTTTTCTGCTCCTATTGCTGTAGGACTTGCATAGGTAGTGCTTACATCATCAATGTAGTCTGTAAAAGTCTTCCTTATTCCCCACTCCAGCGCTATATTTATCTTTTTGGATACATCATATTTTATACCTCCGCCTATAGGAATGGCTAATTGTGTGAGAGAATACTTCTTCTTATCAGGGTAGGCGATAGTTCCCTGGCCTTCTGTTCCAAGTGGTTGTAGCTCAAACCAGGTTCCGTTATATTCCGCTTTAGGATTAAAAGAAAATAGTGAAACACCAATGAATACGTACGGTGTAAAGTACCACTTCTCTTCTCTGGACACCACCCTGTCTGATTTGGACTCATCAAAAGGAAAGAAATTGAATTCCAATTGTGCAGAGATATCCAGAATAGAGGATTTAAAGTGCAGATTTCGCTTCATTTGAAGCGCATCTCCAGATCTAGAGTCGTCTCCGGCCACTGATCCGTAATAAAAGCTGTTCTTGAGGGCAAAATGCGGGCTAAACAGGTATCTATGTACAATTCCTACAGCGGGCTGACTCATGTGAAAATGCCTGCTCCTGTTAAGATCTCCCAGATAGTAGGAAACTCCACCAAATAGCCCCACCTCTGATGTTCGCTTCTGCGCATAGGCAGGTACAACCAGATATAATGCTATAATTAGCAGAAATAGTCGCATTTTTTCGATAAATCAATGATTAACGCCTGTCTAACGACAGAATCAGGAATATTGTTGTAAAAATGTAATCAGGAGTATTAAAATTTTGGTCTGCTTCTTCTTCTTCTCTTAACCATCCTAAACTTGTAGGCGATCATTATTTTGGCAAACATGTAAGTATCTGGATCTGTTGGATCACCGCGTTGTGCGCCCGGTGCCGTTCTTTTCCAATCCTCAGGCCCTACCGGTTCAGACCGATCAGCAAGCTCTACAGCAATATCTGAGTTTGCACCACCTGCAGCATCTCGGATGAAAGCTTCATCCACGTAGGTGGTGCTCACATCATCAATATAGTCAGTAAACGTTTTTCTAATTCCGTACTCAATTCCAAAACTCCACTTTGTATTGTACCAATATTTGAACCCAATGCCAACGGGAATTGCCACTGCAAATCGCGAGTACTTTTTACGCGTTGGAAATTCACCCTGCCCTTCTGTTCCAAGTGGCTGTAGCGCATACCATTTGCCATTGTATTTTGCCTTAGGATTGAAATAAAATACGCCAATACCGATTAAAGGATAAGTATTGATTCCCAACCATCTTCTTCCCTTTACACCTTTAAGCCTGTATCGATGCCCAGTGGTCTCTTTCATCAATGCGGGTTCAAATTGCACTGACAATTCTAAAATTGTACTTCTGAAACTTAAATTTCGATATCGGCGGCTTACTTCCTCAGTAGTATTGTCATTTCCGCTAACCATGCCATAATTAAAGTGAACACTGGCCGCTATCTTTCGAGTTACTCTGTATCGCATTCCTATGCTTACAACAAATCGAGTCATTGAAATTTAAGTTTCAGAAGTACAATTTTAGAATTGTCAGTGCAATTTGAACCCGCATTGATGAAAGAGACCACTGGT
>DTRI01000411.1 GCA_012966015.1 Flavobacteriales bacterium
GGTATTTCAAATGGTAGAGACATTTATTTTCAAGTGGTGTTTAAGCCGGTCTCAACCATTATGCAGAAACAAATGACTGTTAATACTGATGGGGAAGAGGTGGAAATAGAAGGGCGGGGCCGCCACGACCCCTGCGTTTTACCTCGGGCAGTACCTATTGTAGATGCGATGGCTGCTCTGGTTATGGTGGACCACTTATTAAGAAGCAGAACAACCAAGCTCTAATGAAAAAACTAGCACTTCACTGGCAGGTCATCATCGGCCTGATTCTCGGAACCATCTACGCCTATGCGGCAGTTCACTTTAACTGGGTCGAGTTTACACTGAATTGGATCAATCCTTTCGGAGATATATTTATTAATCTCTTGAAGATGATTGCTGTACCATTGGTTTTGTTCTCTGTCATCTCAGGGATAATCTCACTCCAGGACATTACCAAATTGGGAAGGATGGGGATGAAGACTCTGGCCATTTACCTGATCACAACCATGTTTGCTGTTTCTCTAGGCTTATTGTTGGTCAACCTCATTAAGCCCGGTGAAAAGGTTGCGGAGGATTTTCGCATTGAAAATAGGATCAAGTATGAGCTGTGGAAGGTAGAAAACGGCATTATGGATCTTGATGCTATCTGTCTTTCATGTGACCCAGTTAATGCGGCGTTAGTAGCTGAAATTAGTGATAGGCCTCCAGAAGAGGTAGACCCATGGGTAAAAGATAAATTAGATAAATATAAAGATCAGAAGGAGGCAAGACCACTAGATTCTTTAGTGGATGTCTTTCCCTCCAATATTTTTAATTCACTTTCCTCTTCCGCGATGTTGCAGATTATATTCTTTGCCGTCTTCTTTGGGATTATCATGGTCATGATACCAAAAGAGAAAAGTGAACCGGTAGCCAAACTCATCGATGGCCTCAACGAGGTCTTCATCCAAATGGTTTGGGTAATCATGAAGGCTATGCCAATTTTCGTCTTTGCGTTAATGGCAGGGCAAGTTGTTAAGGCTGCCGGAAATAACAAGGATAAATTTCAAGAGATCCTGACCTTCCTGGGATGGTATTCTTTAAACGTGGTGATCGGTTTGGGAATAATGATATTCCTGGTCTATCCATTGATTGCTAAGCTGTTCGCTAGGCTGCCCATCAAGTTCTTTTTATCAGGAATCAAGCAGGCCCAGCTAACGGCATTCTCTACGAGCTCTTCTGTGGCCACTCTTCCAGTGACAATGGATAGTATTGAAAATAAGCTCGGAGTTTCCAAACCAGTAACCAGCTTTGTATTGCCAATTGGTGCAACTGTAAATATGGACGGTACGAGCCTTTATCAAGCGGTGGCTGTCGTAGCACTGGCCCAATATCACTTGGTTGATCTTTCTATTGCTCAGCAATTGGTAATTGTCTTGACGGCAACTCTTGCTTCCATAGGAGCGGCAGCTATACCTAGCGCTGGATTGGTGTTGATGATGGTGGTCCTCACTTCTGTTGGATTGAATCCATTGTGGATAGCAATAATATTCCCCGTTGACCGTATATTGGATATGTGCAGAACGGTGGTGAATGTCACGGGAGATGCAACTGTGGCCAGTTTGGTCGCGAAATCAGAGGGGGAATTAAATCCTCCAGCTAAAGATTAAGGGTACAATTTTTGAGATTATCCCTTATATTTGATTCTCATAATTTTACTATTTAACCTACCATTTTTATGATCAAAAAAATTTT
>DTRI01000412.1 GCA_012966015.1 Flavobacteriales bacterium
CATTTAAAGGGAAGTTGTGCATGTGGTAAGGTAATTTATGAGATTACTGATAAGCCCCTTTTCACACAAGCTTGCCATTGCAAAAACTGTAAAAAATCTACTGGATCCTCATATGTAATTCATACAATGATTTTTGAAGACGATTTAATTGTTGAGGGTAATGTTTCTTCAGCTGAACTTCCTACTGGAAGTGGAAAAGGTTATAGAGCATATTTCTGCATTAATTGTGGTGTATATTTATATTGTAAATATAGAGTAGCAGTTGGAAGAATAGCAGTTAGAACAGCAACTCTAGATAATTTAATAACTCCACAAGCGCATATATTTATTAAAGATAAAGATCCTTGGATTGATATAAAGAATAAAGAGATTTGTTTTGATACAATGTATGATAGAGATAAGGTTTGGTCTGAAGAAAGTCTCAAAAGATTAGAGGAAAAAAGTAAAAAATAGTGGGGTGTCTGGAAACAGAACGTCCCATAATTTTTTTCATTCAACCGTCAATAGAAACACAAACTAATCATAGACCGGTTTCAATCACGACTTTACCATGCTTAGTGCGCGGCTGGCTGAGATATTCCCAAGCCTCTCGATACTCTTCCATCGGATAGACGCGGTCGATATTCGGCGCGAGTTTTCCATCTTCAAGCGCATTGTAGACAAAGGCAGTTCCCTTGGTCTGCATCTGAGGATCTTCCACATAGTTAAACAGCGAATAAGGATGAAAGGTAGCATTTGCCTGAAACATATCAACAATGGGCAGTTGAGGAAAAATTCCGTCCAGAGTGCCATAAAAAAAAATGGTTGCATCCCGAGCGAGTGCCGAGCTGTACTGGGCAATCATGCCTGCACCGACCGGATCGAAGGCAGCATCAATGCCATGACCATCAGTCATCTGCCGCAAAGTCGCCGCCAGCTCATTATTACCCGACACGATGACATGTGACGCACCTGATTCAAGAAGATAATCGCGATTTTCTTCGAACCGCGTTGTGGCAATCATATTAGCACCAAAAATAGCCCCAATGTTTAGCGCGGCATTTCCAGCCGTACTGGTGGCTGCGGTTGCGAGAATGTGTTTCCCCGGTGCGGCCTTGCACAACTCAACGATCGGATAATATGCTGTCATGAATTGCATCCACACAGAGGCACTTTCTACCGCCGACAGATTCTTTGGAGCGGGTGTGACATAGCGAGCATCTATCGTAACAAAGTCAGCGCTAGCTCCTTTGTTAAAATAGAAATACGGCAACGTGCAATAGCGGGTGCCAAGCTCAATCCCGGTCACACCCTCGCCAATTTCGTCGACAATGCCTGTGGCTTCCATCCCTATCCGCGCTGGAAAATTATTGAAGCTGAACGAATAACGGTCCAGCATCAAATCCATATCGCCCCAGTTCAACGCAAATGCCTCAATTCGCAGACGAATTTCGCCAGGGCCCGCGTTTTGTGGTTTACACTGCTGCAGGACCAGTCCCTTATAACCTGAATAGTCATTGATTACCCACTCTCGTGCCATACTTTGTAAGGATTTTATTAATTATTATGGGATTCGGATATGGCGTTTTTTTGACGTCTAATAAGTTTTCTGCTATTTTGGTTCATACACCGGGTAACAGAACGCCCCTAAGCCTTCCCTCAAAAGAACAACCACCTAATCACAACGATCACGCCAACTAAAAACCTCCCCTTTCCCCACGTTATTTTCCCCCT
>DTRI01000413.1:0-3308 GCA_012966015.1 Flavobacteriales bacterium
CATAGATTTGAGCTGGAAAAAAGAGCTGCAAAGTGAGTATCAGAAACCCTATTTCCGAGAGATCAAGCAATATCTTCTACATGAGAAGTCACAAAACCACCTTGTTTATCCGCCAGGAAAATTAATATTTAACGCATTTAACACCACACCCTTTGACAAAGTCAAGGTAGTTATACTCGGGCAGGACCCTTACCATGGAGCTGCTCAAGCACACGGGCTCAGCTTCTCTGTTCCCGATAAGGTTCCTGCACCACCATCATTGGCAAATATATTCAAGGAGCTGAATTCAGATCTTGGAATGTCGATACCTCAATCAGGAAACCTACTTCCCTGGGCTGAGCAAGGTGTTCTGCTGCTTAACGCAATACTAACCGTTAGGGCAAGCGCTCCCGCCTCACATAGAAATATCGGGTGGGAACAATTTACAGATGCGACAATCAGGGCACTTTCTGAGAAGAGGTCAGGGCTGGTTTTTATGCTCTGGGGTAAATTTGCAAAGGAGAAGGCTGAGCTGATCGATGCTGAGAAGCATCTTATCCTGAAATCTCCACATCCATCACCTTTCTCGGCCAATAATGGATTCTTTGGCTGTAGGCATTTTTCAAGAGCGAACAAATATCTGGAGGATTGCGGACCAGGGCCTATCAATTGGCGATTATAGGCAGTAAATAACATTTCCTATGCCCTCCAATTTATAGCTGATTGTATCTTTGCATTTATTGTTTCTTTTCATATCTTTGCAGCCCCTAAAATTTAGGATTCAATAAAGAGAAAATATGTATGCAATTGTAAACATCGCCGGACAGCAATTTAAGGTTATGAACAACCAGAAAATATTTGTCCATCGACTAGAGGGAAAAGAGGATTCCAGCGTAACCTTTGATGAAGTGTTGCTGATAGAGGATGATGGCAAGGTGTTAGTGGGAACTCCACAAATCGAGGGTGCAGCAGTATCTGCCAAGATTTTGGAGCACATGAAAGCGGATAAGGTTTTGGTATTCAAGAAGAAGAGAAGAAAGGGTTATAAGAAATTGAATGGACATCGTCAGTTACTTACGAAAATCCAAATAGAGAAAATTGAAGAAAAGGCTTCTAAAAAAGCAGCAACGAAAAAAGAGAAGCCGGAAAAAGTGGTAGAAGTTGCTGAGACAAAGACTAAAGAAGAGGCAAAACCAGCTACGAAGAAGCCAACGGCCAAAAAACCAGCGACCAAAAAGGCTGCCCCGAAGGCGACAGCCAAAAAGAAACCAGCAGCGAAAAAGACCGAAAAGAAGTCCGCAAAAAGCGAATCCGCCTCTGGTGGAAAAGACGCATAACACTTTTAAACGCCCAAAATTATGGCACACAAAAAAGGAGCAGGTAGCTCGAGAAACGGAAGAGAATCAGAAAGTAAGCGCCTGGGCGTAAAGATATACGGCGGTCAATCTGCAATTGCAGGTAACATTATCGTCCGACAAAGGGGAACCAGGCACCATGCTGACAACAATGTGGGTATGGGCAAAGACCACACCTTGTTCGCATTAGTAGACGGAACGGTAGTTTTTAAAAAGAAAAAGGACAATAAGTCTTTTGTGTCTGTAGAACCTACCACAGCTACTAAGTAAGTAATTCCCGCAAGAATTTTGATCCCGGCCTGGTGCAAAGCATAAGCACTGCGTCGGGATTCTTTGTTTAAATAACCGTAATTTTAATCTCAAATAAGCACACATGCTCAGTGTAAATGACATAAGGAATAACACCGAAGAACTTTTGGGCCGGCTTCAGCTGAGAAGATTTGATGCGCATAATTATTTTACTGAAATTATAGAGCTAGATGGCAAAAGGAAAAAAACACAAACTGAGCTCGACAGCCTTCTTGCTAGTTTAAATCAGCTCGCTAAAGAAATTGGTGAGTTATATAAAAAAGGAAATGCGGAGGAAGCCGAGAAGAGAAAGTCTGAAACTGCAACAATTAAGGAATCATCCAAAGACTTAACAGATAAACTTCACAAAACCGAAGAGGCCATCAAGTCACTTCTCGTTCTCATCCCCAACGCCCCACACACTTCAGTTCCGAAGGGGAGTGCATCAAAGGATAATGAAATCGTAAAGGAATCCGGTGAATTGCCAAACCTGAAAGAGGGTGCTTTGCCACATTGGGAGCTGGCTGAAAAGTACGAGCTAATAGACTTTGAATTGGGCGCAAAAATAACTGGAAGTGGATTCCCAGTGTATCGAGGCAAAGGTGCCAGGCTTCAACGTGCGCTAATCAGTTTCTTTCTGGACAAAGCTTTAGACGCTGGTTATACCGAATATCAGCCACCAGTGCTGATAAATCCCGATTCAGGATACGGTACAGGCCAATTACCTGATAAAGACGCCCAGATGTATCTTTTAGAGGCAGACAAGATGTATCTATCACCTACCGCCGAAGTTCAGCTCACCAATTTATATCGGGGTGATTTATTAAAATCAGAACAGCTTCCTATTAAAATGGTAGCCTATGCTCAATGTTTCAGGCGGGAGGCCGGCTCATATGGTAAAGATGTGAAAGGGCTGAACAGATTGCATCAATTTGACAAAGTAGAAATCGTTCAGATACAGCATCCAGACAATTCCTACAATGTGTTAGAAGAGATGACTGATTATGTTTCAGGACTGCTAGATCAGCTTGAGCTGCCTTATAGAGTGGCCAAACTATGCGGGGGTGACATGGGATTTACGTCAGCGCTTACCTATGACATGGAAGTATATTCAGGAGCACAAAAAAGGTGGCTGGAGGTGAGCTCGATCTCAAATTTTGAAACTTTTCAGGCCCATCGGCTCAATCTGCGATTTAAGGAAGCTGACAAAAAAGCCTGCTTGGTTCACACATTAAATGGGAGCGCTTTGGCCCTGCCAAGAATTGTTGCTGCGCTGCTGGAGAACAATCAAACTACGGAAGGAATAAAGATTCCTGCCGCACTGATAGCTTACACAGGATTTGATATTATTGATTAATAAAATAAATAATAGAATTGTCATGCGTTACCTTGTTGCCGCATTTTTTCTGTTCACATTTTCTTGCAAGAATGTCAATGTTGATAAAGAATTGCTGCTGATAGATAGTCTGGAAAATATCATTGCAGAGGCTGAAATGCAGCTAAACAAAATTGATATTGACGCCTTGGTGGAAACAACAAAAGTGATCAGCGCTGATCTGGATGTACTCCGGGAGCATTTTGACGATTCACTGGAATGGGAGTTGGCAAAATTTTTATCTGAATACAATCGAATAAACAAGTCTCTCGGCAAGTACATTAAAAACAACCGTTATTTTAAGGTTGAAT
>DTRI01000413.1:3318-6366 GCA_012966015.1 Flavobacteriales bacterium
AAAGATCAGCTCACCAATTTGAGAAACGATCTTTCAAAGAATATTTTATCTGTTGATTCGTTTGATGTTTATATAAAAGTGGAGGCTATTGCAATAGAAGAATTAAAGACGTCTATAGAAGGCAAGATCCCTCTGGTAAAGGCTGGTATCGCTGGTTACGAAAAATCGAAACCAAGAATAAAACAAATTATTCTGCAAATTGCTGAGCACTAATACGCAGTAGTGCTTCCACAAATGATTACGCCATTTCAAGCTATGAAAAAGGCATTCATTATCTTCATGTTGCCGTTACTCATCGGGGTTGGTAATGCCTTTTCTCAAATTCAAACCGAGAAACAGCTTGCGCTTCAATACTATCAGGCCCAGGAATATGACAAGGCTGTTGTTCTGTACAGCCAGCTTTTTAACAAATCGAATCTATCGTACTACTACAACTACTATTTGAACTGTTTGTTAAAGCTTAACGAGCATAAGACTGCTGAGAAATTGGTAAAAAAGCAGATCAAAAAAAATCCTAAAACCCAAAACTTTATAGTGGACCTCGGATATGTGTATGCCAATGCGGGTGAGGCAGAGAAATCTAAACAGCAATATGACCGGGCGGTAAAAGAGGTTTCTGGTGAAAGATCGACAATCATTGGGCTTGCCAATGCCTTTCTTGCCAAAAACGTAACGGATTACGCCATTAGCACCTATTTAAAAGGGCGCAAGGCCTTAAGAGGCTCATACCTCTTTCATTTAGAACTCGCAAATGTGTATTCGCGTGCGGGAAAGTTCAATCTAATGATCCAGGAATATCTGGATTTATTACTTGCGGAGCCCTCTTATTTGCGTCAGGTCCAGAACATATTGCAGTATCGAGTATTTGAAGACCCGGGGAACAAGAATGCTGAAAAGCTGAATAATTTACTGTTGATCAGAATACAAAAGCACCCTGGCAAGCACGTATTCTCAGAAATGCTGATATGGTATTATCTTCAGAAAAAGAATTTTGAGTCTGCCTTTACTTTTGCCAGGGCCCTGGACAAAAGGCTAAAAGAAGATGGCAAGCGCATTATGGACCTCGCCAAGCTCAGTTCTACCAGTGCATATTATGACGTAGCCATCGCTTGTTATAAATACGTATGCGAGAAGGGCAAAGGCAGTCCTTATTACATCAACAGCAGGATTGAAATGATGGATGTAATTAATACTAAAATAACCACTAGTAGCTACACCCAACAAAATCTGTTGGACCTGGAAAAGAACTATTTATTGACCATTGAGGAATTGGGCAAAACCTCTAGAACAATTCCACTGCTTCGGGGCCAGGCTCATTTAAAGGCCTTTTACCTTCATAATACGGATGAAGCCATCTCAATATTAGAGGAAACTATTCTTATGCCACGGATAAAACCCAAGGATAAAGCTGCTTGCAAGATTGAGCTGGCCGATATCCTACTACTGGTAGGAGATGTTTGGGAGGCTTCACTCTACTATTCACAGGTAGAGAAGGCATTTAAACATGACCCTATCGGGCACGCGGCAAAATTTAAGAATGCCCGGTTGTATTTTTACAAAGGCGAATTTAAGTGGTCACAAGCACAGCTGGATGTTCTAAAGGCTTCCACTTCAAAGCTAATCGCCAATGACGCCATGGAATTATCACTGCTCATTTCAGATAATACGGCCCTTGACACAACAACAGAGGCCCTGCTCACGTATGCCGCAGCAGACCTGTTATCTTTTCAGAACAAAGACAGCACCGCTATCGAAAAACTAGACTCTGTCCTGCTAACATTTCCGGGGCACAGCCTTACTGACGAAATATATTATCGGAAATCAGAAATTTATTTGAAGGGTAGAAACTACGAAAAAGCGGCAGCTCAGCTACAGTTAATCATCGCTAATCACTTAGGCGATATTCTGGGAGACAATGCATTATTTCGACTTGCGTTTATGAACGAAATGCACTTCAAAGACAAGGAGAAGGCCATGGAGCTTTACCAGGAGCTGATGGTCACATTTCCAGGGAGCCTATATGTTGTGGAGGCCAGAAAGAGATTCAGAATGCTTCGCGGTGATAAGATCAATTAATCCGTGTAATCAGCATTAACTTCCTGTACAGTAGGGAATTTGATTTGCTTATCACCGGCTTTTTTGGCCCATACCAGGTATTTTCCATTGCCCTGGCATGCATATCCATAAAGTGTGTCCTGAGCTGCCAGGTTGTTGTGAGTATAACACTTCCAGTTCTTATACTTCTCCTGAACGCAGCATAAAACATCAATATTTTCAGTACAGGTATTCCGAAGCATCACCTTGTAGGTATCTCCGTCCATGGCACAATTCTTACAATGCGATCCCCATTTTGAATCGTATTTTGTAACGCACTCATTCCAATCTCTTTCCGCTGTGGCGCTGTTATTATTGAATATGACTACCGACGATAGTGCAATTATCACTGTTATTCCCAATATTGCCTTTGAAACCATGATTACTTTTATTAATGCTATTTGCAATGATTATTTTCCAGGATGATCTTAGCTTCTCCGTTACCCATTTTTCTAGACTTCTTCCAATCCTTACAGGCTCCTTTTTTATCGTCCAGGCCTAGTTTTGCCCAACCGCGGTTATTATAGGCCTCCTGGTTGGTTGGATCAATCTCCAGTGCTTTATCGAAGTCTGTCACAGCCAGGTCATACTTCTTCAATTTATTGTATGAACTACCCCGGCTAATATACGACCAGGTATGCTTGGGATTTTTTGAGATTACCGCTGAGTAATCTTTCACTGCCGCTGCGTAATCTTTCAACATACTGTGTGCAAAAGCCCGCTTGTAATACGCCCTCGTGAATTTGGGATTTACTTTTATTGCTCTCGTGTATAAAACAACTGCTGCCTGATAATTTCCTGTATTAGATTTTATCTCAGCCTTGTTGTAAAAAGAATCAGCATTTTGAGCCAAACTCTGGGCTGACAGAAAAGCAATTGATAATATTAATGACAGGTACTTCATAGGGGGAATTACAGTTAAACCGATTGCAAATAATGTACCAGCTTAGTTCT
>DTRI01000414.1 GCA_012966015.1 Flavobacteriales bacterium
GTGTGTGTGTGTGTGTGTGTGTGTGTGTGTGGAGTTACTCACGTTTTGGGTGATAGTGCAGGTGATTGTGAGGAAGCCAAGGATGATGAGAACTCGAGAAGCTATAAATATTTTGCCCTGGAGGGGGTGGAGGTGGGAAGCTTCGTGGAGTATCTATATGTAGCCGTGAAATCACCCGGTTATTCAGGTAAGTCAGAGACATTTCAAAATGAAATGCGCAGAAAGAATGTTGAATTTGACCTGATATCCCCGCAAAATTTGTATTTCTCTTTTAAGTCCCTTAATTCTTTTAAAGAGGTGGCAGCCGATACAGTGATTGAAGATAAAAACCGTTGGTTTTTAGAGCTGGATGAAGTTCCCTTGCTCAAGGATGAACTCTTCGCTGCCAATGATGCGAATGCACAGGCTATACTGTATAAACTGGATGGGAACGCCGCGGATGGGTCAAAGGATATGACCTCATTTGGCGAGGCGTCAAAGGTAATTTACGGCTTAATATACGGGGAGCCTTCAAATTCGGTACTTAAGAAGTTGAGAAAAATTGCGAAGGAAACGGGCGTGTCTTCCGAAGGTGACGCCAAAGAAAAGGTAAGAAAGCTAGAGGACTATATAAAGTCAAATTATGGATTTTATGATGCCAATGTACCTCAGCTTCAGGAGCTGGATGCCATTCTCATTAATAAGGTAGCCAATGATGTAGGCATGGTGAGATTTTACGCAAACCTTATGAATTTGTTGGATATAGAGCATCAGGTAGTGCTCACATGCAATAGGATGGACCGAAAGTTTGACCCCAATTTTGAATCCTATAATTACCTCGAACACTACCTGTTTTACTTTCCGGAATTTGATGCCTATCTGGATCCCACTGATGTCTCCTACAGGTTGGGGTTGATTCCCTGGGAATACATCAACAATTACGGTCTCTTTCTAAAGGTCATCGAAATCGGCTCCATGAAAACTGCGGTGGGGAAAGTAAAATTTATTCCTCCGCAGGATTATGAGAAGTCATCAAATAATCTTTACGTAGCTGTGGACCTTACAGGTGAGATCCTGAAGCCGGTTATTAAGATTACCAACAGTACAACGGGATATTACGCCAACGATATTCAAAGCTTTTATACCAGTCTTTCCGAGGATGGACAAGAAAAGCTCCGCAAGTCATTGATGGAATATATTGTTGACAATGAGGAGGCCAGGTTTATAAAGATCGAGAATGGTACGCCCCAGGATATTGGTGTAAATCCGCTGATTATCAATGCCGAATTTGAAACGGGAAAGTTCATTGAAAAAGCAGGAGCCAGGATCTTGCTAAAGGTCGGTGATTTGATAGGTGCCCAGGTGGAGATGTACACGGAGGAAAAACGCATACAGGCAATTGAAAATACCTATAACAGGTTGTATCACAGAGAAATAGACATTATCCTGCCTTCGGAGTATCAAGCCGCAAACCTCGACGTGCTCAATATGGATGTATCCTACAAAAAAGACGGAGTAACCCAAATGGCATTTACTTCTGTATATAAATTGGAGGGAAATAAGATCAGTGTTGTGGTTGACGAATACTATGCGAAAATTCAGTTTCCCGTGGAAATTTTTGATGAGTATCAAAAGGTGTTGAATGCCGCTGCCGATTTCAATAAAAAGGTGCTGCTAATTACCAAAGAGCAGTAATAATACGTCAATTGTAAATACCTTTAAATCAATTTTTTGTGCTGTTTGGTATAAGAAATTGGAGAACAAGTTCATGTAATTGCATATATTTATCGGCAGCGGAACAAAATTTAAAAATGAATATACTTAGAACGGTCTCAGCGGGTTTTTTTGTCGCCACACTATTTTCCTGTAGTAGCGAGGTAAAAGAACTGGTACAGGAGCCGGTAGAGGAAGGAGCTCCTACACCTCTTGTGGTACAAGCTTCTAAAGATCTGCCCGCTAAAGCGCCAAATGAAAGCGGAAATTCAATCGATGAAAATGGACTGCTCATCTGGTATCTGGATCCTGAGGCAAATGCTGCTGAGTATCGGGTTCAACAGCACAGATGGAATAAATGGGTTGATATTGGAGGCCTTGATTCGGCAGCTCTGAAGGGAGATCATTATGAGTTTGAGGTAAAGCTTTTGGCTGGCCAAAACATATTTTGGGTCAGAAAAAAAGGAATATCAAAGAAGCGTGTTACACCGGTTGAGGTTTTCAAGAAACTTGAAGATTTGAATAAGTCAGTCAGCTGGGCATTTAACGCCGAAGAAACGGCGATTGTGCTCACTGAAGAATGTATGTATGAGATATTTAATGAGGCCGGCGCCCTGGTAGATAAAGGAACTGCTTCAGAGATTGATATTAGCGGCTTCGCTACAGGGGGATATTACTTCAATTATGCCCTGTTCATGGACAGCTTTCAGAAAAAGTAGATAAAAGGTATTTTAAGGTTGCGGTTGGGCATCTTCTAAAATGTCATGATCACCTCGGCCGACCTTGAAAAAGTTCCAATAGTAGTAACGCAATGTGTAGGTTGTGCGGGGAAGGAGGGTACAACATTGATTGAGTATATCTTTATTTATTTATTGATGGAGATGGAGCTGTATGTATACTGAAAACCTCACTGTCCTGAGCTTGCTGAGCTGTTGAGTACAGTACCCACCAGGTGGAAATGGTATTCCCGCTAATTTATTCTAAGGGCAGCATATTTTAAGATGCAATACAGGGCCCTGAAGCCGTCCTTCCAGTTTATTTTTTTCCCTTCGGCATATGTTCTCCCGTAATAGGAGATGCCAACTTCATATATTCTGACATCAGGTATTCGTGCGATCTTTGCCGTAACCTCCGGTTCAAAACCAAACCTGTTTTCCTGCAGCTCTATACTCTTTATCAGGTCTGCTTTGAAGAGCTTGTAGCAGGTCTCCATATCAGTAATGTTTAATCCCGTAAACACATTAGACATTAAAGTCAATAATTTGTTTCCGATGGTGTGAAAGAAAAATAAAACCCTGTGTGGCCTCCCACCGACAAAACGTGAGCCGTAAACCACATCCGCATTACCATTTAGCATTGGTTTTAGCAGATCGTTGTACTCTTCCGGGTCGTATTCAAGGTCAGCGTCCTGAATGATCAGATAATCCCCAACGGCCTCAGCTATACCTGTTTGGAGTGCAGCACCTTTGCCCTGATTTACTTCGTGTTCAAAATAGTTGAGTGGAAAGGATGGATGATCAGACTGATATTTTAGAATAGAATCTTTGGTGTTGTCTGTCGAGCAATCATTGACCATAACCACATCCATTTTCATTTCATCCAGTAGATTTACCTTTTGAATTTTATCCAAAATAAAATGCACCGTGGCCTCTTCGTTATAAACCGGAATTATTATGGAAAGCGTCTTACTCATATTGAATTTTATTTTCTTCCTACAACTATTGTAGAAAGGCCCAGGAGGTTGAATATAATATTATCTATTATTCTGGAGATAGGGATGATTATATTGAATAGCTTCATTTGTCCTTCTGGTATGCTTTTGTTGCGCATGAGCTGCCCGGAAACAAACCAGCCAAATATGCCCATAAAATTAAAATATTGTTTATGAAGAACTTCTAAGTGCTGCTCAGAAAATAAACCAGAGAGTGTCGATTTGGTGTATCTCCGATAATGACCCAGCTCTTTGTCAAAACCATTGTATAGTGCTTTGTATGAGGGTACCAGAATAATTAAATGCCCCTTATCTTTCAAAAGTTTACGGCAATTTTTAATCGCTAAATTATCATCATAAATATGCTCTACAACATTTAGCGCAAAAACCGTATCGTATATACCGAGTTGATCGGCAAACTTATTGCCAAAATCCTCATCGGTTAAGTCCATCACTTTTGCACCCAAAAAAGCTGAATTGCCCTGGAACTGCGCTCGCAGCTTATCACAATATCCCGTTCTAATATCGGTGAGCATAATGGGGAAGCCGTCCTTCATCAAATAATCAGATATATTGCCTATACCGCTTCCTATTTCCAGTACTTTCCCTTTGCAATGTGGCTTGATTGTCTCATACATCCAGGTGTTAAAATTGTCGGCGCTGCTTATAACGTCCAGGGTATCTTCACCAACTAAGTCACGCTCCTCAAATTTTATCTCTTCCATTATGTGATAGTGGGTTTATCTACTTGCCTCCCTCGAGCACTTTAACTTTAACGTTATTTTGGTAGATACTTCTTTCAAGCACTTTTCCGTCTTTGGACCTGATGATGCCTTCGCCATTCAAAATATCTTTCGTCCAGGTTGCTTCTAGCTGCTGACCGTTCGGAAAGTACAGTATTCCCGCTCCATTTCTTGTGTTGTCCTTCCACATACCTTCAAATTTTTGTCCGTTTGCCCAGGCATATGTTCCCTTTCCATTTTTCTTGTCGTCTTTCCATTCTCCCCAGTATCCAAGGTCAGGCAAAAATTCCATGAGATAAGTATCCGGATCTTTCAGGTGTTTTATCACCTTAAATTTTTCCGGATATCTATTTACTGCGGGGTACAGGTACCTGCCGGTCGAAGAATAGCCCAGTTGCTCCATCACCACATAATCTACTTCTGCATCTATTAGGTATTGCACCAGGTCTTCCTTGTCAAATGTATTCTTGTATCCAGTTACATACCTGTTTGAATACAGGTAGAATAGCTGTCCTTTCCTGGAGCACGTAACCGATTCTTTCGGTGTATTCTCCCTTATCCATATGGCCATTTCAAAGTAATTTTTGAATTTGCCAATATAGGTTCCTTTGGCCTGTTTTTTTAATTTATCCAGCGGCTTTGCCGCATAACTTTTCATCCCTATCAGGCTAAACACCACCACGGCGATGTATATAGCATTGGTGTTCTTTATTTTCAGCACCTTCTGCCCGCTCAATACAACTAGCTCTACGACGCCGTTTATCAATAGAAAAGTAAGCAGAGGAATGAGTGGGACCAAAAAACGAATGCCAAACCACACCTCGGGCCACAGCAGCAGGATGCCAAAAGTGGCCATCAGATAGAAAAATATAAGCTCATTAAATCTTTTAAGCCGCTTAAGGCCGAAGAGCATTAGGATCAATATAACGATGCCCACAGCCCATTCCGTGGAGCTTACGGCCTCCTTATAATTTGCAACCTCTATAAAATTCAATGTCCCTGAAGGTATTTCCCTGGTGATATACCGCTCCAAGTTGGTCCAAAACCGTGTAAACCAATCTGTAAATTCCAATTCGCCCTGTTCCGGTCTGTACGGGTTTTTTTGTACGATTTTGTTGAGGTAGATGCCACCACCCAAACGCTGTGTTCTCAAATACCATGGCAGCGCCAGGGCCACAAACCCAACGCCTATGGAGATCAGGTATTTCCAATTTCGTTTAAACAGCAAATACAAGCTAATTCCAGCGAAAAGTGCCAGGCCTGTCGAGCGTATGTGATAGGTAAAGGCGATGCAGAGTACTAGAATAAGGAAGAGCCAATTCTTTTTTAAATCCTTGGTAAAATCGACTTTTAAGAACAGCCATAGGCACAGCGTGGAGGAAAACAGAAATGGTATTTCGCTCATCATTATCACCGAGTAGCTCAGTAAATGATAGTTGACAACAGAAAACAGGCAGGTTATAAATGGCAGGTGGTAATTGCCCGTCAGCTCGTAGAGTACCAAGAACATGACCCCAATGGAGAGCAAGAGGAAGAAACCATTTACTCGTTTTATGGTTAGTATGTCGTTGGAAAGCAGCTTGGTAGCCGCAGCGATAATCACCGGATATCCCGGTGGGAATTTCTTATGACTTTCACTTTGTTTATTGTGAATATTGGTAAATCCCTGGCCCGATGCAATTGAATTACCCAAGATGTAATAGGCTGCATTATCTCCGCCCAGGTTTATCTTTTTGTCGAAAACTTCGTTGTAAACCTTAAAAAAAGTAAATACCAGTATGCAGATATAAAACATCAAAAACAGGATGGATGTAAAGTTCCCTTTACCAGCTTTGCTGTCCTTTTCTGTTTTAGTTGTTTTGGCCATAATTATATTCTCCTTGCACCTCTTCAGGCACATGCGCCTTGTGCTATTTATTTCCCCGGCTACCCAATTCAGTTTCTTGAGAGGCGTCAAAGGTAAATAATAATTTACGGTCTGACTTTTTTCTTGTGTACAGCTGGATGATAAAGGCCTTACAGACTGTACCAGTGCTTGTTTGTGTGCAACAAAAATTAGATTATTTTTGCATTCCTTTTTGAGTTCGGGGTGTGGCGCAGTCCGGTTAGCGCACCTGCTTTGGGAGCAGGGGGTCGGGAGTTCGAATCTCTTCACCCCGACAAAAGAAAAGCCCGGCACGAAGGTGCGGGGCTTTTTTTATTGGGGCAAAGTAAGCAG
>DTRI01000415.1:0-3658 GCA_012966015.1 Flavobacteriales bacterium
TCTGTGTAGGAATGTACAAATTTCGCGTGATGGACGTCAACGACGGGTTACCGAAATATGAAGGCATCGCGTTGCGGTCACCACGCATGGATGGTGGTGGTGGTGGTAGTGGTGGTGGTGGTGGTAACTCAAGTAAACTGTGATGTGGAGGGGATGGATGGTGACGATGGTGCCGATGCATGGCTGGTCGCGATGAAGGTGGTGGAGGTTTGGAGGTGATGGTGTGATGGAGTTGTTGTTGTTGAAGGTGAACCGCAAGATTTATTTGTCTTACATGTATTAGCTGACCCGCTTTTTTTACATTGGTTAAAAAAAGCACAATTATGAAAGAGAACAAACTAGCTGATCATTTAATGAATCACTTTAAACTTGGCAAAGAATCTCTTCACGGGCCCGGGCACTGGGAAAAGGTATTGCAAAATGGAATAGAGATCTCTGAAATGAATCCGAATATAGATGCAGATGTTGTTCGGTTATTTTCAATAATTCATGATTCGAAGAGAGAGAATGAATCCATTGATGTTGAGCACGGGCTGAGAGCTGCAGAAAGCATATCCCAGCTGGAAAAATTGGGTTTACTGACCATTACAAGCGAACAAAAGGGAAAGTTGTATTACGCATGCCAGCATCATACAAACGGCAAAACGTCTTCCAATCTTACGATCGGGGCTTGCTGGGATGCAGACAGGTTAGAGCTGTACAGGGTTGGGATTATTCCCAATGCATTATTTTTTTCTACTGAAGAGGGGAAGAAAATACTGGCGAACAGGTACAATTGATCAGCAGTGAATAACACGGTGCGAATTTATTTTTGTCTTGAAATAATTTGCTAATTTGCTGATTGACAATTTGTCCAGCGTGTGCCTGTCATATTCTCATGTGAACATTCTCTTAAAGTCAGGTCAATTATTATATAACCTAAATATCACCTATAGCGATGTTAAGTAAGATGTTCATCTCCATTAAGAAGGTTATTGCTATTGAATATGAGGAAACAATGGATCTGCTGATTCTTGACGGTAGTATTTTTCTCATATCGATAAGCATCTGGTTCATGAACAAGCCTGCTTTGCAAGAGAATGTTAAAAAAGAAGCATGAGATTCCTGGTAAAATTACTCGTCAATATAGTATCCCTTGCGCTTATCATGCCGTTCGCCCATGCTTTCTGGGCAGAGGTAATCGGGTTTGACACCGGAGTGGACAGAAACTGGATGTTCCTTGGCGGCACCCTGTTCTCCGCTATTGTTTGTTATGTGCTGGCCAGGCGATTGGAATTCTTTGCCACCTTTGAGCACGAGCTCACACACAACATATGGGCATTATTGTTCTTTAAGAAACCCATGGGCTTTCATGTCAACGAGGATGGGTCGGGACTGTTCCAGTTCAAGGGCCGTACAAGCACCATCAGCGAGCTTTTCATTTCCCTGGCACCATACTTTTTCCCCACGGCTACTGTATTGCTAATCATGGTGAGCCCTGTTATCAAGGAGGGATTTATGGGATTTTATTACCTGCTAATAGGCATTACCTATGGGTATCATATCAGTAGCACGATAAGGGAAACCCACCTGCAACAAACCGATATTACCGGCAACGGGTATTTTACCTCGTTTAACCTGATCACCTCGCTGAATTTGCTTACCAACGGGCTGGTCCTGGCGTTCATCAGCGGGGGGTGGGGTGCCATGGGTGACTTCTTTACAGATTCATTCACATTTGCAACTGAGTCGGTTCAGAACTGGTATTAATCGATAGGAAGAAGGAACGTTTGATTTGCTAAAGGATTGAGAGTTGAAATAACTGGAGTTCGAAAAGCGAAAGTCACGCATTATTGAATAATATCTCTTATATTGTAACAACTTAAATAGCAACTAACTTATTTATCTGAATCCTGTTTAAATATCTAATTATGAAAATAATCGGTGTTATATTAATAGTTATTGGTGTTGTAGATCTTGGATTATCATGGATGGGTACGGACATTACCTATCAATTTGTTGGAGAGTTTTCTGCCTACACCCCATGGATACTGATGGTTGCTGGTGGTTTTTTGTTTAGGCAAGGTATGTCCTCTGACGATACAGAAGATTGAACTAATTGGAAGTTTCTCCGCACACTTGTACTTGTTGGCATTCTAGGTCCTACGCGTTCGACCAATAGGGGAACAACTAACTGCCTTAGCCATTAAGCCTTGCAATTCTAGAAGTGCTTCTTACCTCTTTGAGGCAAGGTGCGCAATCGTTGTAGTCTGAGCGTCCGAGCACTGAGGATGAATCTGGGATGCCGTTATTCGAAAATCGTTCGTGACGCAGGATTAGCCAAGCACAACCTATAACAGCAATTTTAAAAGGTCGGGGTCAACAAAAGAGACATATAACACCGCCGCAACTATTACCACAAGTAGGATGATCTTCCAGAGCTTTGAAATGATAAATTTTAGGACTACATAAAGCAATATTACAGCGACAATTATTAGTACTATCCTCTGTATGTCCATGGCTAATAAAATGGTAAGTATTTTCATGACCGGGGGTTTCTATAGGTTTTTGGTTGCTAGTAAGCTAATCAACTATTACCGACATTTTTAAAACTCAGTCATTCCTATTACAAATCACCAAAGCACCAATCACTCCTGGAATCCAGCCAAACAGGGTAAGCAATAAGACTATCGCTATGGACCCACACCCCTTGTCTATCACCGCAAGAGGAGGGAAGATAATACACAAGATGACCCTCCAAATACTCACATTAAAAACGTAATAATAATTATTTTACTTTATTCCATTTCTGAAAGGAGGCAACAATGTATTCGATATTTTCTCTTCTCATATGACCCTGCCATCTTAAAGATTGGCCAATACATGCGAATTAGACATAGTAACAAGTGCTTCATTGCTTAGAACTCATCATTTTAACGATAGTACTAACGCCTAGTCATACTTACTATCAATATCTGCTGTACATGATCGTTTAAACTTCCCAATATTCAAATATAGGGAAAACTGGTTAATTATTACAGCACATAAAGAAGAGAAGCAATCGTGAAAGAGAGCAGAAATGGTGAGGCCAAAATCATTGGCAGTAGAAGCAGATACCTCCCAACCCTAGTTGAGGGTGATAAGACTTTTGGTCAGTACTATAAAGCAACGCGGATACCCAGAATGTTAAAGAGAGGCCAATGGACCAGAGTTCTTGCCCAATGTCTACAACCCTTGGTGCCAGGCGGTATCATGTAGATATCCAGCATGAAAGCCTGAACTGGCTTTATTGAATGGTTCAATCGTAGCAATCGATCAGAGCTGTTAGAAGCATGGAAATTTACAACGAGCAAACAAGTGAGGAAAAAGAGTGACAATTAGAGTGAGTGGTAACACTTCAAAGCCGCATGCAATCTTGAACACCCCCTCTTCTCAAGAGTATTTGCAAAATGCAACAATGCTAAATTCGTGCTTTATCTAAAGAAAGGAAAGTTGACAATTGTGGCAGAATGAGTTACATTCAAAATCGCAGGATTTGCATAGTTTTAATCTTACTCTGGGTGACAAACGGTAAAACCAAATATTAAAATACCTAATATTGTAGTAAGCCTAATATTGTAGTAAGTAAGACCAGTGGTAGGGTCCATGGACATATTGACCGAATATTTTCCGTTCCGCT
>DTRI01000415.1:3668-6357 GCA_012966015.1 Flavobacteriales bacterium
TCAAATTTGGATATTAACCCACAATGAATTGACAATGAAGTTTAATTTAAGTAAAGGCACAACCGGATCTGAACCAACATATTATTTATCAGTTGATGATACGACAGAAGGCCCTTATACAATAGATGAGGTAATCAAGAACGCGAAAGTGGGAGATCTTGTTTGGTCTGAAGGAATTGGGAAATGGACCAATATTGAGAATGTGAGGGAGTTTCAAGGCCATTTTAAGAAACAGAGCTCCATGAAAAATAAGCGTACTATTCTATTCACGACAATATTGGTTGGTATTGTAGTTGCCTCTGTAGGTGCATTCTTCGCATTTAAAAGTTATTGCTTCCGAGCCGTAGAAGGAGAACTTTATGTAGCGATCCATAAGTTGAAAATGAGGGAGTTTCCAGATACGGAATCTCAGGAGATAGGTATGTTCCCCTTTGGGACCCGCCTGCAAATTGTGGATAATAACCCAGTAGTTGATCATAAGCAAAGAGTTTGGCATAAAGTGGAGGCTATTGGTGATTTTGGTTGGTATAATTCAACTACAGGTTGGATGGTTCTGAAATCAGTTAACGTCAGTTGGGTGTTAGAAGATCAGGATTTGCGAAAAGTCAGTGATTTTATTGGAAACGAGGAGGCTCAGAAAAAACTAGGCTCAAAAATACGAAAGGCTCTGTTGCGGTACTTTGCCAGAAACTCTAGCCTTGCACCAGACTGGAAGGTTTACTTGACTGCCGATCATGTTGAAGACGTGCTGGCAATTTGGTTAGATTTAAATTTATCCGCGAAGGACGGAAATGAAAAACAGCAGTATTCTTATGCCGTCATAATTCAGAACAAAAAAGAAGGTACAAAAAAACTTGTGATATTCAGTTTTAACGAGAGGCAAGAAGGAATGGTCGAATTTGAACTTGACTGTAATGAAGCCTTTGGATTGTCCAAGCTAGAGCGAAACAAGAGGCTTGGAATAGGTCAATATCCGGATTTTAGCATCTCAGATTCGGAGGGACTAATTGTTAGTACAACAGGCTTACGCAAGTTGATTTACAATGATGGCGAGACGGGAGTGAAAAGTATTGATATCTATGAATAATGTAGGCCATTCTCCTTCCGTGAAAATTAGTTTATCCATCTGTCTGGCCATTATTGTCATATTAAGCAGTACGTCCTGGCACTTTTACAAAAAGCATAAAAGTTCATATAATAAATCAAAGTTCATAATAATCAACAAGGAATCAATGTCACTTACTTTGTACAATTATGAGGGAAGTATTCTTTACACTTTCCCCATAGCGACTGGTAAACTGATGGGCAATAAGTTGGTGAAAGGGGACTTGCGTACACCGGAGGGAGTTTTCCCTATTATTAATATTCAAGATTCAAGGGATTGGGAATATGATTTTGAGGGTGACCACGCTCCCGCTATAAAAGGAGCATATGGACCTTGGTTTTTTAGGATTAGAACTTCTTCAGATGAGCTATTCAACAACTCAATTACTGATCCTTCATTTACGGAAGGGAACAAGTTTCTGGGGCTTGGTATTCACGGCACTCACGATTCCACTACAGTAGGAACAAGGAGCTCTCATGGTTGTGTAAGGATGAAAAATGCGGACATAGCTCTTCTCAAAAATCATGTTTTTATTGGTATGCGAGTTATTATCCTACCGAGTATTGAGGACCAGAAAGTTAATCAGCAGGTAGAATGATCAATTTCCCTGGAGTTTCAAATAAGAAAATCCGTGCAGAGTCTTAATTAGAACCGTAATCCACCAGGGCGATGGGGGATCCTCTAGTGAGAGATCGTGTAATAAATATTCAGAAGCACCTCTGATATTGAATTCGCATACTCCCAATTTTGGCTGCGCCCAACAATATAAACTACAAACAACACGTACATGCCAATTAACGTATATGCCTTAATTGGTCCCATCTTTTTGCCAACATAATAGATAAGAACTGTGAGAAAAGTTAGTATCAGCAGTAATATTCTTAATTCAGAACTAAACACAACCACCTCACTACTCATTGTTAACTCACCATACATAAGTGTGTATATGAGCAAGGGCAAACCTAATGCAAAACACACATCGAAGATATTACTCCCTATTGCATTAGAAATCGCATCATCGTAATTTCCCCTTTTAGCATCTCGCATCGAGATGATAGTATCAGGCACACTCGTTGCTGCTGATGCTAAAATTACGGATACAAAAATTATTGGTATATCCAAACCACTAAAATTACCATACCCAAATATCGAGAAGGTTGCTGAACCAATCCATTCACAAGAAACCACCAGCAGTAAACAGGCGGACCCAATAACTGCCATTGACAAAATCAGTAATGTCCACGCACGAAATGAATCAATTTTGGAGTTACCCACTACCAAAGACTCAAGATCCAAGGTAAGGAGCGCCTTTAGAGAAGATTTTTCATCATCGTCATCATCGTCATCATCGTCATCATCGCCATCATCACCATCATCACCAGTTGCATCATAATATGGAAAGCAAGTGCCGGGTTTGAAAGCTCATCTGAATTTTTGGGAAGGAACTTGTCAGATGGTGTACGAGGTGCTACGATTAACGCTATTGCTAGCTCCATGCCGGAGTTATTCACGACAATGTTCTTCTTGTTGTACCTGACGGACACCATCCATCACTACCGTCTTCTGATGCCACAAACCACCTTC
>DTRI01000416.1 GCA_012966015.1 Flavobacteriales bacterium
TCAGAACCCACCCCGAGTCTTCCAAAATTGCTGTCGAAATCAGCATAATGTTTCATGAGATCAAAATCCGGCCCGGAGTTTGTCGGAGTTGTCTCAACTATAATATGACTGCCGTCGCCCTGTTCTTTAGTAATGGCGGTCTTTACTTTGATGTCTGGAGATCCAGGCCCTCCCCACTCTAGAGATATTGAAGTCAAGGAACCGATGCTTCCTGGGTCATAACTTGATCCTGATATTTCATACCATCCAGACCCGCTGGATGGATCTAGGTGGCCTGGGGTGGCTCCGTCTGGAGCAACATATGTTCCATCATTATGGCTGCTCTGAATGAAAGAACTGGTGAAAATTTCTGATCCATCTTTAGGGTTTCCATAAAAACTAATCCGAGTTCCGTCCGGTGACCAGCAAGCCCCAGCCACAGTGCTAAAGTCGCCGGTATGCTGAAGCAAGTTTTGACCGTCACGGTCAATCGTCCAAATAGAATATGTATGGGTAGATCCCCACCAGGAATAAACGCCGGGACTCTTTAACCGAAATAAAATTCTCTCTCCATCAGGACTCCATTTTGGCTCAATAACTGAATAACCTCCAGTACGCATTCCAGCCGGGATGGGGACGGTTGTTTGATTCCATGACGAGGCTACTTTGGTAAATATTGTAAATATTGAAGAACTGTGACATATAAATTCGTCATTACTCAAGTTTCCTCGATTCCAACTTGGATCAAGAAAACTGCCATCACTAATTTTAGTTTTATTGCCCCCATCGGAAGAATCCATTATCCAAAGAGCGTCATCAAATTGATAAACGATTTTATCTCCGTCACGCGAAAATTCCGGGTGCGCCGGGGCTCCTATATTTAAATTGTAAGTAGTGAGTTGGTCAGTCGGGCTTGATGTAATTTCGCTAGGGTTATTTTGGTCTATGCCAGTAAACTTAAAGATATTTACCTTTCCGCCGGGAACGTAGCCGCAAAATGCAATCTCGCTCCCGGGCCCGGGCGACCAAGTAGGCTGGCTACCAAATCCATTTGGAGCAACGTGCGTTGAGGGGGAGGTCAATGACCCTTTATAAAAATCAAATACAGGAACCGACGAGTAATAGGATGCATTTGCATAGGTTCTTCCAGATAACATTTTTCCGGGGAGAATTCCAATCTCAGTTGGATTGCCTAGATTGGTAGACTCTAAAGTAATATGTGGAGGGGTCGTGGCATAGCTTTCCGAGAATGGGGTGTTCCAACTGTCAGAAAATGCTGTAGGGTGAAGGTTTGACGACGGACTCAGGTGGGCCCATCGAACCAAAACCGTGGCGTTTTCTTCTGCGTAAGGAGATGGTAATTTTGTGTGAATCGTTTTTTTGGCAGGAACACCATAAACACTATCTGCTGGAGGAATTTCTGCGATTCCCTTTGCCAATACCTGCATAAAGTCCGGTGCAGTCGAATCAAAGAGCAACTCCCCATCCGAACAGGACATGACATTGGCGCCGGGTTTTGAAATAAACAATCCGGTATTTCCGGCACGGTGATTTGATGCAGGAAAAGATGCTTCTGTGTCTGGCGATTTTCCTATAATTATTCGGTCCATTATGATGTATACTCCGGGATACTCACAGGAACACGCAGCACCCAATATTTATATTTAGGTGGCTTAGGTTTTGTTGCGTCATAGGATGCAACCGAGGGTGAATCCCTTGTGTTCATTGATCCACCAATATAGGCAGTCTGATTTTCTATGACAGGGCTCTCCTCGGAAAGGTTTGAGATATTTTTATTATCGTATGCCTGTTTATTTGACGGAACCATCCCTGGAGGATGGAAGATTCCCGCAGAAGATAGTCGCTTAATATTGTATTGATCTCCAAACGAAAATGAAACCCGGCCGGTGTCCTCGTCGATGGCTGGGTTGCCATCAGGAGAAAATACTATATTATTTTTCTGGAATCTATATGGATAAAATCCTCCAGTATCTCCTTTAAGTATTCCGTCTGTAGTATATTGTGCTTGAATATGTGTTGCGTCTTTCATATATGAATAAAGCCAGTTGCTGGCGGCGAATTTGTCGGGCGGGGCAGGAGCGTTTGGAAAGGCTAGTATACCATTAAAGGGCAGCCCGGAACAAGAAAAAGAGGGCCACCATTTATATTGGTCATAAGAAGTTCCATCGTCGCCCACGCCCACCTTATCCAGCAAGGCCAAGTTTGCAGTTGTGCGCGTGTCCCATTTCAATTGAAGGCCCTCTGTGAACTTCTGCGGACCATTTCCGGTGTCATATAAGGTAAGTGCCGGATGAAACATTCCCCATGCTCCATTGTCATTATTGGATGTCATAGAAGTATATGCAGCAGACCCCTGTGTTGTACTTCCCTCTTCTGGAAGCACGGGTGCCAGATTGAGGACAGGTTCCAATCCCTCTTGGGCAATTGCATTTCTACAGGATAACCAGAATCCATCTTTCTTGGCACGAGCATATGCAAAGGTTCGCGTTTCAGAAAACGATTGTACCATACTGGAAAAACTATTTCCTCTCCGCTCAGATCTGAGGGCGAAGAGATTGCCCGTGCCAAGATTGACAGCCCCGAGCCCAGGTGAAAAATCACCTAACCAAGGAAGTTCGGATACGACGGTTGCGAGGGTTTGCTCCCCAGGTATGACCCCCCACTCCTCGGTTTGAAAATAAAAATTTTCAGACACAAGGGTACTGGTATATACAGAAGAATCAACTTTATTTACTGTTTTAATATCAAATCCTTTATAACTACTCTCTGATGTATTCATATCATATGTAGGATGCCGATGGTCTTCCCAGTGCTGTGTGCAGACAGAAAACTCATCTTCTCCTCCGGGATATGAAACTCCGGTGACACCAACATTCTCGTCAATTCTCTGGAACAATACAAGAGGAATATAGTCAAGTGCAGGAAATGACACATAGCCATTTGCATCATTGTCAATGTTGTGTCCGACTACATGGTCACTTGTGGTTCCGTCAATCCATGCCTTTGCTGTTCCGATGGTCACAATGCCTGTCTGATGTACGAGGCCCATATGATTAATATCAGAGTCAAATATCAATGCCTCGCGAGCATTCCCCTCCGGTCCTGCATTGCTCGGAACGCCCAGTTTCTTTACTCGGACATAATCAATTTCAAAAAGAGGTTGCGTTTGAGGATTCCAAAGAAGAAAGGTCGGAAGGTGGGCCCCGTAGCCGGTTGTTGCCGTGTCGTTTACTAAATCAAATCGAAGTTGTGTTATTCTATATTGAGAAGTGTATGGCCCGGAAGAACCAAAATGTGTGAATGGGTCCATCCAGGGTGTTGTGGTACTCATATCCCATTCAATATTTTTCCATGGGCCCCAATTTGAACTGTTTGGAAATGCTGGAAGCATCGCGCCGGGCGGGCGCTCAGAATCTGGAAAATATGTTTTATAAGTTCCCGGCAAATTAAGGGATGCTTGCCCGCTCCATGTTACTGCATCGGAGGTGCTGCCCACAACTCGATTTTCAAAAAAAAGTTGCATATCACCCGACGACGTTTGTGGAAAACCAGTCCCGGCACCAAATCCAGTCGTAATGGCAGACCAATCATGATAGATATAATTTCTTCTAATTCTCATTTCGACGATTGGATATTCTGCTCCAACAAAACTTTCCCCAGAAGGAAATCCAGAACCATCAACCAAATCTTTTGTATATAAAATCTGATCGCCAAGTCCGGCACCATAATAAATTGTTCCGTCTGGTGTTCGTTTTAACCAATCCTGTGTTGTGCTAGTAGGCAAAGAAGACCCGCCTGCTGCGCCCACAAAAGCAACAAACGAAGACTCCGGGTCCGTGTTGACCCATTGATCGCCACCAGCGCCAGTCCAATCAAACTCTTCTTGATACCCATACCAATCCCCAAGAGATTTAAGATAAGTATTTCCTGCAAAGGACACCACATCGACTCCAGGCTTTGACACCCAAAGGCCTTCATTTCCGGCTTCATTTTTCCCTAATAAAATTCTATCTACCATTTATATAACCTAATCTTTAATCACAATTCTTGAATTGGGCCCATCGAGTATAATCTTCTGTTCCCCGCCAACATGAATTCCGGCAGTAATGACTCCTGCCTGAATCTTTTCTGCAACGATCCCCTTTATATATGTGCTGTCAATTCCCTCTGCACTATTCCAAAAATCAACATTGGCGGCAAATGGAGATATTGGAGCAAAGTCCTTTGGAAGAATTGTAAAGTTATAAGTTTCGCGAACAACTTCATGCAACCTAGACATTTGATATGTGGTCACGGATTCTATTGGTGCGCCGGGATCATCGGGTGCCAAATGAATTTCTCCGATGAGCATGAGACGATTTCCCTCTGGTCTTGAGTCATAGGATTCCCATAGGTTTGTATTGTTCGCTCCATGCCAATCATGGGTTCCTGTAGAGTCGTCTGTCGGAATAGGCTGGGCCAGATAATACTTTCCAGGTTTGGTAATTGGATTTGATCCTGTGGATGTTGTTGCAATATATGCAGTATTGCTCGTTCTTTTATCATATTCAACTTGGGTCATTGTGAAAGGCCCAAGACGTTCATTGTTAATATAAAGAATATTTCCGTCCTGTGAAATCCAAGGCGGAATGTCTGCTGCATTTCCATCTTGATCGAATCCATGAATATACAGATCCGTGTTTGCATTTATCTTGTCATAAAAACTAGAATAGTCGTGCTTGATTCCTATTCCTGGGGCCGGAGGAGCCGAGAAGAATCTTCCTGTTGGATTCAAGTACAGGAATTTAATATTTCTTGGCGACAACAGAGTCTTGAATAATCTAATTTCATCATAATGTCCATATGCACCCTTGTCTACCTGAGTAGGATCATCAAAAGTGCCGAGGCTCGCGGCTCCCGACCCTTCAGCTACATTTGGATCTCCTGCAATAACAATGCTGGAGTAATTTGTATTTTGAAAAGTATATGCATTATTAAAATCAGCAAAAAGTCTCCGATATAAAAGACCCACACCTTCTCGATAAATATAGAGTTCTATACTATTGGAGAGCGCGGCATCCTCAACAACCTTTAATACAACAAAGTGCCATACATCTTGTTTAAATCCCTTTGTTGGCCCGGCGTCAGCAAACCAACCAAGTGTTTCGGTATTGTCTATGTTGACCTGGGTCCATCCTGTTACTGAACCGCCCACCGGGTAATAATTTAAAATTGTATCAAATTCCAGCCCGTCCTGTCCCCCTAAAGTATTTTCTATCTTCAGTCCCCATGCTCCCGAATGTATTTCCCTTCCACGACCAATAATCTCACAATCCGCACCGGCCCCGCCCACTTGCGATGAAGGTTTAATCCAAAAGGATACTGTTATAGAATTTGTGGGAAATGATCCAGTAAGAGGCAATGGATAAAGGCCTTCCTGACCAACAATGCCAGAAGTTTCTTGAGTGCCACTCGTTGCAATTTCAATTGCACCCGCACCCGTTGCAACTTCTAATCGTTTGTATGAACGATTTCCACTAATATTAATTATATTATCAGCAGGAGAATGATCCTCAAAATTACTGGAACTAATGCTCCCCTTGGACATCAATCTTGCATGATTCCCTCTACCAGAAACATCAGGAATATATCTTTCAGAAGTAATGGAATTCATTGTCCAATGTCCGAGCAAATCACTTTCGGCCGGAGGAACTGGATTCAATACAATTTCCCGTGTTTCTCCAAATTCCGTTCCGTCACCAACATCCATTATTGGGCCACCTCCCGAGGTATCATCTTCAATAAACACAAAATCATCTTCTACATTTGCAGTTCCTCCTCGACCCGATCCAACCGAATTTGCTCCATCTAATTGCGACCCAACAAAAATTCCTCCGACAAGATCGGCATCGGTGAACTCGCCCGGACCCAAGGGAGCGCCGACAAAAGTCCCACCATGAAGATCAATTCCAATTACAGAAGAAGGATCTATTGTAATATCAGGATCGGAAAGTGTTAATCCGTATCCAACGTTTGCAAGGGTGTTTGCGGCAAGTGCTGCCGCGTGTGCTTCAAATGCATTCGTAATGCCCCATCCGGCATATTCATTTGCCGCCGCTGCCGCATTGAATGCATCATAGGCATTGGTGATTCCCCATCCTGCAAAGCTGTTTGCTGCATCTGCTGCCGCTGCTGCCTCAAAGGCATTAGTGATGCCCCATCCAGCATATTCATTTGCCGCTGCTGCCGCATTGAATGCATCATAGGCATTGGTGATTCCCCATCCTGCAAAGCTGTTTGCTGCATCTGCTGCCGCTGCTGCCTCAAAGGCATTAGTGATGCCCCAACCGGCATATTCATTTGCCG
>DTRI01000417.1 GCA_012966015.1 Flavobacteriales bacterium
ACATCAGCTGGTTCAAAAACAAGCTTGCAAATTTCAAATGACTTTGGCCCGGATAACCTGACAACTGCAATGGCTGAGACTCCACTCGGGGTGGACAAGGCACAAATCGTATCGGTATGTAGTGGATTGGTCAATTTGCTAGTTAATATCTAATAAATGTCCGAATGAGAGATTGTAATTGCTCGAAAGCGTTCTGGCCTGCGCCCTGACCTTCTGGTAAATGGCATTGCATATCAAATAGAGTTCCTTTTTTTCTTGTTGGAGCAGAGCAGCTTCAGTACTGTACAGCTTCATAGTTTCTAGGTCAATTAGGTATTAGCCATTTAGTATTCACATCAAAAATATTTAATTTGTTTTTCATTTTTAATTTATAATAAGCATGCAGTTGACAATTAAGGTAATTCCCAACGCGCGAAAAGCAAAGATAGTCGATGATGGAGTAAACTTAAAAGTGTATGTAAACGCACCCGCTGCAGACAACAAAGCAAACAAGGCGGTGATCAAAGCCCTTGCCGCTCACTATGGAGTTCGAAAATCAGCTATCCATATTATAAGTGGAGTCAAGAGCAGGGAAAAGAGAATTCAGATCAATATTCCACAATAATTCATAAAAATTCTTTAGAATTGTATCTTGCTTTGTAAGGAGAATCAATTGCAGGTCTATTATCAATAATCTAAAATCAAAAGATGAGTGTTTTAGTCAATAAAGATTCAAGAGTGCTGGTACAGGGCTTCACAGGAAGTGAAGGTACATTTCATGCAACCCAAATGATTGAGTATGGTACGAATGTGGTGGGTGGCGTTACGCCGAACAAAGGGGGGCAAACACATTTGGATTTACCCGTTTTCAATACGGTTGCGGAGGCAGTTGCTAAATTAAAGCCAAATGTTTCAATAATATTTGTGCCACCGGCATTTGCTGCAGATGCGATTATGGAGGCTGCGGAATCAGGTATAGCGTTGATAGTGTGTATTTCTGAGGGCATACCAACAAAAGACATGATTGCAGTTAAAGCGTATTTAAGTGACAGAGCTTGCCGTTTGATAGGGCCAAATTGCCCGGGAGTAATAACACCCGGTGAGGCGAAGGTTGGAATTATGCCGGCATTTATTCATGAACCGGGAAGAATTGGAATCGTTTCCAGATCAGGAACACTTACCTACGAGGCCGTTGATCAGGTTACCAAAGCAGGCCTGGGGCAGTCCAGCTGTATTGGCATAGGAGGAGATCCTATTATTGGTACTACAACTAAAGATGCTATAGAACTTTTCATGAATGACCCTGAAACTGATGGTATAATCATGATAGGTGAGATCGGAGGAAGCATGGAAGCCGAAGCTGCCTACTACGTGAAAGAACACGGTACCAAACCCGTTGTGGGATTCATCGCCGGACAAACAGCTCCTAAGGGAAGAAGAATGGGACATGCCGGTGCTATTGTCGGTGGTGCTGCTGATACTGCTGAAGCCAAAATGAAGATCATGACTGAGTGTGGTATTCATGTAGTAGAGTCTCCCGCTGTTATAGGTGAAAAAATGGCGGAAGTTATTGGTGTTCCTGCCTGATTCGCTACGCAACGTACTTAGCTCTATTGCCTTCCTTTTTCTGTACTGTCCTTTGATCGTATTTCCTTTAGTCTTACTTGGCCACTTTCTTTTGACGGCAAAGAGAAAGTACGTATCACTAAAAGTA
>DTRI01000418.1:0-13362 GCA_012966015.1 Flavobacteriales bacterium
GATTTTGTCAATCCATCACTCAAGAATTTGACCAAATTCAGATATCTAATTCGCGCTTATACTCATCAAGAACTTCACTGAAAAGTCGAATATCGGCTTCGAATGTTTCTGGCAGCAAAGGACCGAATGAAAATCGGAAGAACCTTGTATATGGTGTCACATAATCGGGGTCTTTGGAATGTGGTCGGGCCATATCGCAATCTGAAGCGCATAGTATCGCAGCACCGCGCTTGAAGAGTCGCCTGTTAAGCTCAGCACTTGTCATGCCTTCGGGGACCTCGAGCCAATGGTAGAATCCACCATTGCCGGTGTAAACTCCTAGGCCCATTTCCTCGAACGCCTTCCCGTACCTCTCCCGCTGCCAGTTGTAATGCTGTTCGACTGCCTTTCTGGCCTGTTTGACGCGATTCGGCTCGAGGAGTTTGACCGCGTAGAGTTGCGACGGATGGCTCACACCTCCCATTCCGAAGCTAGAGTAGTTGGCCAACGTCTCAATATTCTTTTTGCTAGCAACAATCCAACCAACGCGAATCCCTGGAGATTGCAGTCCCTTTGTACAAGCACCAGCGATGAAGACATTGCTATTGTCCAGGTCTTGAACGAATTGTATTCCGCTCACAGAAGGAGAATGAAACATTTCGTATGCTTCGTCAAGGAGGATGCCGTTCTTAGGCTGTTCTGCCATTTGTATTAGCTCTCTGAGTTCCTCCCCCCAACGCGTCTGGCCAGATGGATTCTGAGGATTGGATAAGATGGGCATTAGACGGGTCTTGGCGTTGAGTCCCGCCCGGTCGAAGTAGGCGGAGTTGCTCGGATGGAAGTTATTCTCTTTGGTGAAGGGAACGACTTGGAAGTTGGTATCTGTCTGCTCCATTATATCCAGATACGCGGGCCACTCGATGTTTCCTAGCCTAACCTGAACATTGTTCTTTAGGAATGCCAATACGGTGTAGATTCCAGGCCTTCCTCCAGCAAACACCATTACGTTCTCGGGAGTGATTTCAGAGCCATATTGGGAGTTGTAGTAGTCTGCGATGGACTCGCGCAACTCCGGATGACCCCATGCTTTGGGATAGAATCGATCCTCCCAAGTAACATCGACACTGTCGGGTAGAGATGGCCCATCGAAATTTTCCAAAGGCGTTGTGAGGGGAAATCCCTGTGACCACGGATGCGTACCCTCAGTCCCCATGAAGCTGCCGAAAGAGTCCCTGAAGGCGTACAGAGTCTCGTAGATCCCCATCGGAGGGCAATTATCAGATAGAAAAGATTCAGTCATGTTCTTGCGAACTCCTCCAAGCAAATTAGTTTGTCCATTATTTTTTGTTTTTAGGCATTCTTTATCTTGAACCGAAAGTCTTGTTGAAGACTGTTTTTACAGGGATGGCAAAGGTAAATATATTTCATAGGGGAGGGCGTAAAAAGATGCAAGATTTTATCGGGGAGCAGGTGAAAATATCAAGTTAATCCCATTCGTGGTTCTGTCATCATCAAGTCAATAAGCACAGATTGCGAAATAGTGGAATAACTACTTTCAACCAATTCGGTCTAAACTCCTCAAAATGATTTTACAGGCGGCATCAATTTCTTCTTCTGAAATGGTGAGCGGTGGCGCAATCCTCAGGCAATCATCTGCAAATAAAAACCAGTCGGTGATCAGGCCTAGCTCTCGGCAGATGTCCATTGATCTGTGGGCCTGGTCAGCGTTTTGAAGCTGCACCGCCAACATCAATCCTATGCCACGGACCTCTGCTATTAGATCGTGATGTAACAACGATTTGAACAATTCACCTTTATCTTTGACATTCTCTACAATACCATCCGAACTTAGAATCTCGATATTGGCGATTGCAGCTGCACAGGAAACGGGATGCCCTCCAAACGTAGTGATGTGTCCTAGTGGCGGATCATCTGACAGGCAATTCATTATCTCTTCACTCGAAGTGAAGGCACCAAGTGGGTATCCACCACCCAGGGCCTTCGCAAATAAAACCACATCGGGAATGACATTATAGTTCTCAAATCCGAACATCTTACCGGTTCTGCCGAACCCCGTTTGTATTTCGTCGAGTATAAGTAAAGCACCAACTGATTGACATCTTTCCTTGACCTTAATTAGGTAATCATTTATTGGTGCAATTGTTCCAGCCTCTCCCTGAATAGTTTCCATCAGGACACAGGCCGTATGATCGGTTATCCTATCCAACTCTTGTTCTTCGTTAAATTGTATGTGGCTGACATCGGGTAACAACGGCTTGAACGGTGATTTATATAACTCATTCCCCATTGTACTAAGTGCACCGAAGGTACTGCCATGGTATCCATTAACACAGCTCAGAATTTCAGTTCTGTTGGTGTGCTTTCTCGCCAGTTTGAGGGCTCCTTCTGCCGCCTCGCTTCCAGAATTTACCAGATAGGAACAAGACAACGACGAAGGGAGTAGCTCAGCGAGTTTCGCAGCGAGTTGTTGCTGGGGTCGCTGGCTAAATTCTCCATATACCATAACATGGGCATGGCGCTGGACTTGCTCTTTCACAGCCTGTATTACCTTGGGATGTGAATGCCCGACATTGTTCACAGCTATTCCGGCGATCAGATCAAGGTATTTTTTCCCAGACTCATCATATAAGTAAACACCTTCCGCACTCAATATAGGGAGGTTTGGTGAATCAATTGCAGTTCTCGCTAATGTCACGGTTGTAAATTATAAGGGTAACTCGTTGTATATCATTCATTAACAATGTGTACGACCTGATTGAAATCGAAGATAAATGTATTAATTATTCATATATTTGACATTGGTTTATCAGGTTTAAGATTATTTTTATTTCTTTGTAACCATATCAAGTATCAAGTAGATTATACACCATGACAAAAAGAATGGGTGGTGAGGCCGAAGGTGGCCTCATGAATTGGTACGAATCACTTCAATCGAACAACATTTTGTTCATGTTCAAGGGTGATTTTAATCAGGAGTTGGTCAACTCTATAGTTCAGGTGGTAAATGGTTTAACGGACCTGTCGCACGAGGATGTACTGGTTAAGAATAGAGTGACGGGAACTATTATCGAGTGTCTTCAGAATGTATGTAGGCACGGTGAAAGTCCGGAAGAGGGGAGTATTTTAAAACCTGGTATTATATTGCTGAGAAAAACCGAGACAGACTATGTATTGGATATAGGAAATAGCCTTTTGACGAAACGGGTCGGGCAATTGCAGGAGTATATTGATCGGTTGAATGCCATGAGCAATGATGAACTGAGAAACTTTCACAAGGATGTATTGGTTAAAACAGAGTTGTTTGGCAGATTTGGGGCGGATTTAGGATTGATCAAAGTAGCCAGAAAGGCTAAAAAGGGATTTAATTATGGCTTTAAGGAGTTGGATGAGCGTTACTCTTTCTTTTCGCTTGAAATAGCGATTTCAGTGAATGGCCGGCAGGCAGACATTAATTGAGAAGGATAGATTAAGCAAGGTAATTTTTATGGAAGCAATCATTTTAAAAGGAACGTATGATACACCAGATGTTATCTTAAACGCTGAGGAAGGTGTTTTTGAGATTTCAGGACGCTCGTACCCTGAAGATACAGCTGAGTTTTATATTCCTATTCTCGAGTGGATCAACAAATACGTTGAGAATCCAAATTCTGAGACGAAGTTTACCTTTAAGCTTGATTACTTCAATTTCTTCATCGTATAAACCGTTTCTCGATATTCTTGTTAAGCTGGGAAAATTGAACAGCAATGGTAATTCTGTAACGATCCAATGGTATTATAAGGATGGAGATTGGGATATCAAGGAGGCGGGAGAAGAATTTTCTGAAATCGTGGATGTGCCATTCACATATGATACTTTCTAGATTGCGTTGATTCCTCCTACTATTTCAGATTGAAACTTCTATCTGAAAAATTACGCTCCTTTTCTTAACTTTCAGGGTTTGCTACATAGTATACACTCGGTGAAAGCCTTGTGGTTCTGATTTTTCCTATGAATTTGATTGGTAAAATTATTCTGCGATCAGCATTGGCCTTACTCATTGTTGCAATGGCAAGAGTGCTTTGTTCTGGTCAATCATATGATTTTATAAACTACTCGATTGAGGACGGCCTGGGTCAGTCTCAAGTAACAGATATTGTCCAGGACCATATGGGGGTTATTTGGATGGCTTCAAATGGGGGAGGACTAACGTGCTACGATGGGCAGACTTTCACTGTCTTCACTACCGATAACGGTCTGGCCGATAATGTAGTCAATAAAATTTTTGAGGACGATAATAACCAACTGTGGATATGTACTGCCAAGGGCATTTCGCGATGGTTAGGTCCGTCACATAAAGGTGGGTCTAATCATTTTGTGAATTTTACGGAGGATGATGGACTAGCCGACAATCAGGTTTGGACCGGGATGCAAGATCAGGCGGGGAGACTCATGTTCGGAACCAATGATGGCCTTAGCATATTGCTAACATCTGAAGATCAAGTTCCAGGTACAAGGTTCAAGAATTCAAAATTGGGCCTTAGTCACAACATTGTAAGGTCGTTGCTGCAGGATAGTGAGGGTGTATTTTGGTACGGTACAGAAAATGGCCTGACCAGACATGATCCCTCCGCTACAGGTGAAGTGTACAGTTATTATTCAACAAAGGATGGTCTTGCTGATGCATTTATCTGGTCTTCACTGGAGGATTCAGAAGGAAACTTGTGGTTTGGTACAGGACTAGGTATCTCGAGATTGAAAAAAGGAGATATTGGGAATGTCGAACAAAAATTTGAAAGTAAAATTTGGGTGGATGACATTAAGTTAAATATTATCTACGATATAGAAGAAGATGCTAAAGGCAACATATGGTTCGCCGCGTGGGCGAATGTAGGTGCCATTGAATATGTGCCAAAATTCAACGCATATAGAAGAATGTCAAAAGAAAATGGCCTGGCTGATAACAATGTAGTATCCATTTTAAAAGACAATGAAGGAAATTTATGGATGGGTACTTATGGACAGGGGGTATCGAAATTCAGGGGCCGACGGTTTGAGAATTACACCAGGGACCAAGGGTTGCCTGACAACTTTATTGGGGGAATCAAAGAAGATGTAAATCACAATATATGGATAGGTGGGAATGGAGGTATATCAAGGATGGTTCGCAATAAGAACCCAGAGCGAATATGTGGCTACAATTACATAGTTCAACAATTTTCCCCGGCAGATGGGTTTCCAAGCAAACAGGTTAATTCCATGGCAGAAGATCGATCTGGAAACTTGTGGTTTTGTACCGAAAATGGATTGGTAACCTTAAAAATGCCTGCTCCATTATTTGCGTCAGATGGGAAGTCGAAACCCAGATTATCCTTCCAGGTTTATACGGTGCAGCAAGGACTGTTAACAAACAGGCCAATAACCCTATACGAAGATAGTAGGGGTGGTTTTTGGCTGGGTTACAAGGGAGGAATGGTTCAAAGAATGACCATTGAAGGGGGGAAAGCAGTATTTCAGAAGAATATCTATAAGAGTGAATTGCTAAACAGTTTTACGACCTATGCAATCCATGAAGACCAAAGAGGAGACATGTGGTTTGGTACCGGAGCAGGTATAGTTAAACTGTTAATAAACGATTCAACAGGTGCCATTGACCAGGAAGTTAACATTACTACCCGGGATGGGTTGGTGCATGATGATGTTAGGGCTATTGTGGAAGATACAGAGGGTAATCTCTGGTTTGGAACTGGCGGGGGGTTATCAATATTTAATCCGTATCAACCGGGCAAGAGGTTTGAGAATTATACAAGCGAAGACGGCTTGGTTTCAGATCGAATCTGCCTCTTGCAATTTGACAACGAAAACAAATTGTGGATTGGCACGAACGTAGGACTGGATGTTTTGGATGTTGCAAAGTATAAAGCAACAAAGCAGAAATACGATCCTATTGAGCATAAACATGTATTGTCTGGAGACCTTCAGTTTCGCCATTTTGGTTACGCAGAGGGGTTTGTTGGCAATGAGGTGAATACGGGTGCATCATGCAAGGATGCAGATGGAAGCTTGTGGTTTGGCTCTATTGCTGGGGCGATTAAGTACAATTCTGAGGAGGATGCCTTGAATGCCGTACCTCCTATAATTCAAATTGTTGGTGTAGATATACACTCAGATCCTGTAGATATCAGCGCATTAAGTGAGTTCAAGTACGACGAAAGCCACCTTACATTTAAGTTTATGGGGATCAGCCACAGGTTACAGGAAGGTGTAAAGTACAAACACAGACTGCAAGGGTATTCATATGAATGGTCCGATCCATCAACAACTACCACAATCAACTATACTAACTTATCAGTTGGAGCTTATAAATTCGAGGTATTGGCGGCTAATGCTGATGGGGTGTGGAATAAAGTTTCAGCTTCTTACAGTTTTACTATAGTTCCCCCTTTCTGGAAGTCCATATGGTTCTACATTTTGGTGATTGCTGGTTTCATCGCAATAGTCTACAGCATCGTGAAAATTAGGCTTAGAGCATTGGAGCAAACTGCAAGGGCTCTCACAACTCAAGTTGAAATAAAAACTGCCAAGTTGCAAGCGAGTGAGCAGCAGTATCGCAAGCTTTTCGATACCACAGGGGATTGTATTTTTATTTATGATCAGCACACTCATGAATTTCTTGATTGTAATGATACTGTTGTACGTGTTTATGGCTATTCCAAAGAGGAAATCAAGACAATGAAACCTTATGATCTTCATCCGGATGAGGACCCGGAAGATGTCAGGAAGTTAATTGACAGCAAGCAAGATGTTCCCAGGATTTATGAGCACGTTACGAAATCAGGTAAAAAAATATATGTTGAAGTGCAGTCTAGTACGGTTAGGTTTGATCAGAAAGAGGCTGTGCTTAGCATAGTGCGAGATATTACCAAGAGAAGAGAGGATGCGCAGAAAATCGAGAGTATAAATAAACAACTAACCGGAAGCATTCGTTACTCTAAACGCATACTGGATGCTGTTTTGAGATCAAAATCTGAAATCACCCAGGTGCATCCCAACTCGTTCATACTCTTTAAGCCCAAAGATATTGTGAGTGGCGATTTTTATTGGTTTCACAAGATTGATGGAAAGACAATTGTAGCTGCCATTGATTGTACAGGCCACGGGGTTGCCGGAGCGTTTATGTCACTGATCGGTAATGAAATTCTTGACGATGTAGTAAAGAAAAAGAAGATAGTTAACCCAGGCAAGATACTTTCGGCGATGCATAAAGCGGTTGTTACAACACTCAAAAAAGGGGATACTAATGGAGACGCTATAGGAGGCATGGATGTTGCGTTGTGTTGTCTCGATTATGAGAAAAATACTCTGGAATTTGCAGGGGCAGGACGATCACTGACTATTTGGAGAGACGGAGTAGAAATGGTTTATTCTGGAAACAAGTTTCCCGTTGGACTCGTCTTTGATAAAGATGGCAAATATTCCAATGTGTATATGAATGAAAAGAAGACCGCTCAAGGCGTGATAAAAAGTGAGAAAATAGATGTGAAGAAGGGTGACTCAATCTACCTCTTTACAGATGGTTATTGCGATCAGTTCGGAGGAGAATCAGGAGAGAAATTCATGGGAGAACGGCTCAGTAGCTTGCTTGCTACTATTAGCGCCGAGGATATGAATAAGCAGGAAGCCATTCTTGAATCAACGATGGCTAAATGGCAAGGAGACCGATCTCAAGTTGATGACATGCTCGTGATTGGCATGAAAATATAGGATTATTAGGCAATTTAAGGCAACTATTAACCCGATCAATACGTATGCACTCTGTTGAACTTCCGTTAGCGGCTTAACTTAGTAAATGCGCATAGTTCGATTTTTCTTTTTAGTGTCCTTGACATTGCTCCTGTCTGGCGGGGACTTCGCCACAGCTCAGCAATACAATTTCCGTCTTTACAATGTTGATAATGGCCTGATAGAAACTCAGGTGGAAAGCTTTTGCCAGGATCGGAGAGGTTACCTGTGGATCGCCACACAGGGTGGATTAAGTGCTTATGACGGAATCTCTTTCACCAATTTTACGGTCAGCGAGGGCTTAAAGGCCAATACGGTACGGGCGCTCTGCATGGATGCCGAGGGAAAGGTTTGGATTGGCACGGATCAGGGGCTGAGCTTCGCCAATGGCCTGGAACTTATAAACAACGAATTCACGAACAACTTCCATAACGTCTTCATAAACGTAATATACAAGGACTTCAGTGATAGAATATGGATAGGAACCAGAGACCAGGGAGTGTACTGCTACAATGGTCATCAGCTGGTTCATATCAATAGGGAACTCGGCCTCTCCAGCAATACCTGTCTGGCTATTACGTCTGATCAATGGGGAAGGATTTTTATAGGTACGGTAAACGGACTGAATTGGTTAGACGACGAGGGGATTCATAACTTATTTGACGACGCTCCAAGAACCTGGGTGGTAAATAAAATTTCAGTAGCGGAAGGCTTGACGAGCAATAGAATACAGGCGCTCCACACAGAAGAAAGTGGCCACATATGGCTCGGTACCTTTGAAGGCGGAGTAAATATTTTCAGATTAGGAGATGCAGGACTGCGAATCAAAGATGTCCGCCACCTCCACAAGGATAAGAAGTGCGGTAACGATTCAATCCGATGTGTGCTTGGACTTGTCGATGAATCTGTCACAACTTTGACAAGGGGGCTGAATGCCAGGGTATGGATAGGCTCCAACAGTGGATTGAGCATGTGCGAAAAATCTGATGAAAATGCGGGTTACAAGTTTACCACCATAACAACCAGAAATGGATTGGGCAATGATATGATCTCTGATGCAATGCTGGATCGTGAGGGTAATCTCTGGTTTGGCACTAACAGCGGCATATCCATGTTTGAAGGAATGAAATTTGTCCATGTGACAGATGACGACGGCTTGAGCAGCGATGTAGCTACCTCGGTTTTTATTAGTCGTGACAGCGCTCTGTGGGTTGGAACCTGGGGAGGTGGATTGAACAAGTTCAATATTCGGAATACATCTCAGCAGAGTGATGTTGAGTTATACAATTCTTCCAATGGACTGAGTGAGATGATTTATTCCATTGCCCAATTTGATTCCGGTCCAATTATGGTTGGTACCGAGCGGGATGGAATGTATCGAATACAGGATGACCGAATTGAACACTTCGACATGTCCGTTGGTCTTTCTTTCCGCACTATTAGCGTCATTAAGAAAGATAAATATGGCAATCTGTGGTTGGGTGCATGGGGCGGAGGAATATGTGTTACCCGGGAAGATGATCCAGTACATGGTAGGTTTTTAAAGATAACCAAAAAGGAAGGGCTTGCAGGAGACAATGTAGCTTCCATGGTAGAGGATCTTGATGGAAATATGTGGGTTGGAACCCAGGGAGGTCTAACCAGGATTACAAATGAACAGGATCTTTTCAAAAAAAGTGCAAAAGGAGAGCTGCCAGAGATGCTGACCCTTAATGAGAGTAATGGACTGAAGTGTAGAGCGGTGTATTGCTTGCGATTGGATGCCTCAGGAGATCTTTGGATGGGTACGGACAATGGCGTGTCACGTCTGAACCTCAGCAATAAGGAAGAATTTGTGTTCACACAATTCACAAAAGCCGACGGGCTGTCTTCAAACACTGCGTATGTTATTGATTTTGATAGTGATGGGAATTTGTGGATTGGGTCTAACAAGGGGTTGGATAGAATCAATATGTCCATTTACAATATTTCGGGAAAGGTCTTTGTCAAACATTATGGGAAGCAGGATGGGTTTAGGGGAATTGAATGTGTTCAAAACGCTTCGGCTCGTGACCACCAGGGTAATTTGTGGTTTGCTTCTAATGTAGGTGTCACAAAGTATAATCTGGAAGAAGATAGGTTAAATACGATTGAGCCCATCACCAATCTAAAGAGTATCAGGTTGTTTTTTGAATCAGTGGATTGGACGGAATATACGGAACTGCTGGATTACAGTACGGGCCTCCCATCGAACTTGGAACTTCCCTATTCTAAAAACCACCTCACCTTCGACTTTGTTGGCGTGAGTCTTACAATTCCGGATAAGGTGAAATACAGGTTTTATCTCAAGGGATTAGACAATATTTGGTCACCCCCCACAAGTACCCCGGAGGCTGTGTACTCCAACATACCGCCTGGAGAATATACTTTTATGGTGATGTCTGCCAATAACGATGGAATTTGGAATAAGCAACCTGTTAAGTTCCATTTTATTATCAACCCGCCATTTTGGAAGACATGGTGGTTCATTATGTTTGGTATCATTGGAGTTGTTGGTGGGTTGTACACCTATCTCAGAAGACGTGAAAATCGCATTCTGCAACAACAGAAAATCCTGGAAGAGATGGTTACTGAAAGAACCAGGCAGCTCAAGGAGAAGAAAAAGGAAGTGGAGTTGCAAAATGAAGAGATTGCCAAGAAAAACAAGGATATTACGGGAAGCATCTATTACGCACAGAGGATTCAGGAGGCTGTTCTTCCAGATAGGGATAATTTGATAGAGTTGATTCCGGAGTCTTTCATTTTCTTTAAGCCCAGGGATATTGTAAGTGGGGATTTTTACTGGTTTAAGCAAGAATCGGACAAAGTATTTATTGCTGCGGTAGATTGTACAGGCCATGGTGTGCCCGGTGCATTTATGAGCATGGTCGCAAATCAGCTCTTAAGCAGGATCATTATTGACGATGGCGTGCATGATCCTGGTAAAGTGTTGAGGTTACTCCATAGCGGCGTTGTTGGTGCGCTCGAAAGTCCTGATCGGGATGTTATTGCATTGGGTGGTTTGGATATGGTGCTTTGTTCCTTCGACTTACAAGGAATGCACGTAGATTATGCGTGTGGAAGCCGGCCTTTGTTGCGTATTAGGGATGGAAAAAGTGAGCTGTTTAAGGGGGAGAAATACCCGGTTGGAATGATATTGGACAAGGAACGCTATTTTACGACGCATTCTTTGGAGGTGCAGCCGGGCGATAAGTTTTACATCTACTCAGATGGATATACCGATCAGTTCGGTGGCCCGAATTATGATAAATTCATGACCGGTAAATTTATCAGTCTTCTTGAAGGATTCCACAATGTATCGATGGAGGAACAGAAAAAAACTCTTGAGAATCTCATGGAGGAGTGGATTGGGAATAAGAGGCAGGTAGATGACATGCTAATTATCGGAGTAGGGGTGTAGATAAAAAAAGAGGCAAGGTTTCCCAATGCCTCTCTTTATTTTGTGAATGGACAGTTTAGAATCGTGTGCGTATTCTCTTCCGTTCAGGCATGTGCCCTCTTTGATCGCCACTACCTCGAATATCAGACATCAGCTTCTTCTTGAATTTTTTCTCAGCCTGGTAAAGCTTGGCGACCTTTCTTATTGGTAATACCTCTTTGTACTTTTTGAGATATTTCTTTTTAAGATCCAGCTCTGCCTGTTCGTGAACCATCATGTATTCCATCTTTTCTTCCAGTTCTTTATCAGTCATGGTATCCAGGGTCTTTTTGGGTTCTCCTTCCTTAACCTTGATGTCGCGCATCGTCTTGTGCTTTTCACGCAATGCCTTGCGCTCAGCCTGGGCTTGATTATATACTGGCCAGAAGACCTGCGCTTCCTCAGGTGAGAGATTCAACTCACTCGTGATAAATGCGACCTTTCTGGCTTCTATTTGCTTTTTTCTATTAGCCGGGCCACCTTTTGGCTGAGCATATGCAGTTAAACTACCAAGTAGTATTACGCCTGCAACAATTGTGTGTTTAAGTGTGTTCATAATTTTTCTGTTTAGTTTAATACATCTATGATCGTTGCCAGATCAATGTTCTCTTCAAGAAGATATTCAATAATATCTTCATCTGTAATTTCATCACCCAGAACCACAATTGGCCCGGCCACCTGAACTTCTTCATCAATACCTGCTGATTCAATGTCAATCAGCTCTTCCACCAATTCGTATTCGTCAATGCCAAAAGCACTCTCTTCCTCCAGGTATTCAATCATTTCATCTATGCTTACTTCAGCTAGCTGCTCTTCAGGGGCTTTAAAGTTGTTCATCCATACCAACATCGCAATTACAATGACACAAGCTGCAGCAGCTACATTGCGGACTGTTAGCAATCTTCTGATTACAGATGCTCTTTGAACTCCCATATCTTTTGCTATTTGAGATGCTTCACTACGCAATGTCTCAAAATAGCCTGTAGGCACCTTATATGGATGTTGCTTAGAAATATGCGCTAGATTTGGCGATATCGCCTCCAACTCCTCCTGTATCTCCTTTGATATGTCCTTTTGCTCGTTCATTTGTTTATTGGATGACATAATTGGCAGAAAGTTTAATCTCCTGATATAAATGCCTCTATTTTTTTCACTGCATGGTGATAAGATGCCTTAAGGGCGCCTTCCGAAGTCTTCAATACTTTTGACATCTTCTTATACTTCATCTCTTCAAAGTAGCGCATATTGAATACTAGTCTTTGCTTCTCTGGCAATGTCTGTACTGCAAGCTGCAGTTTTATTTGAATTTCATCCCCGGTTATTAGACCTTCACTTCCGGTTCCTCCAGGTAGTTGTCCTTCCAGGTCTGTGATAGATGCGCTGAATTTATTCTTCTTCTGCTTGAGAAATGTGAGTGTTTCATTGGTTGCTATTCTATACAACCAGGTAAAAAGGCCTGAATCAGCTCTAAAGTTGCCCAGGCCCTTCCATACTTTGATCAATACATTCTGCATAATGTCATTTGCGTCGTCATGGTTAATGACCATTTTTCGAACGTGCCAATACAATCTTTCTTGGTACGCGCTTACAATTAAATCGAAGCCCTTGTGCGGGTCAGACTTAAATGTCTTAAGCAAGGATTGATCAGTCTGTTTAGCCATTGAAAATGTAACCTAACACCATAAAATTCACCAACTCACCTTTTTGGAATACATGCCTTATTAATACTTTATATAAGCTATGTATAGTCCTGAAAAATAGATCAGTAAATATAAAACAGAATATAATTTGGTGGGTTATTTTCGCGAAATTGCCGCTCTTGAAGCCGCAATAATGTGGGGAATATCCAAACCGTATTTGGTCATCAATTCGTCCGGTGTTCCACTCTCGCCAAAGCTATCATTGACCGCTACCATTTCCATTGGCAAGGGGTTGTTCAATGAAAGAGTTTGGGAAATCAAATCGCCCAACCCTCCATTCATTTGATGTTCTTCAGCAGTTACCACGCATCCGGTTTTCTTTACCGATGCTAAGACCGCATCGATATCCAAAGGTTTAATCGTGTGGATATTGATGACTTCCGCTGATATTCCTTCTTTTTCCAGCTCTTCAGCGGCTTTAATGGACTTCCATACCAGATGTCCGG
>DTRI01000418.1:13372-20115 GCA_012966015.1 Flavobacteriales bacterium
CCCAATTTCAAATCCCATGTCCTCAGTAGTGAAATTTGGCACATTTGGCCTCCCAAAGCGAAGGTAGACCGGTCCGAAGTGTTCGGCAATGGCAATGGTAGCTGCTTTTGTCTGATTAAAATCACAAGGATTGATAACTACCATATTGGGTAACATCTTCATCATTCCAATATCCTCTAGTATCTGGTGGGTAGCACCATCTTCACCAAGCGTCAGGCCCGCGTGCGAGGCACAAATCTTTACATTCTTACCAGAATATGCGATAGACTGCCGTATTTGATCATAAACCCTCCCCGTTGAAAAGTTGGCAAATGTCCCTGTAAAAGGGATTTTTCCCTCTATTGTCAAGCCTGCAGCGACGCCCATCATATTGGCCTCTGCTACTCCTGCCTGGTAAAAACGGTCAGGAAACTCCTTTTGAAAGGCGCTCATTTGAAGAGAGCCCCCTAAATCAGCAGTCAAGGCGACCACATTCCCATTACTTGCTCCCAGTTCTAACAAGCCAGCTCCAAATCCTGCTCTTGTGGATTTCTTCTCTTCTGAGGTACTGTTTTGTGCTGTGGTAGTCGTCATTCTATATTTTGTTTGGTTGAGATTCTATTATTTTCGATGGTAAAAATAGATAAAAGCCAAATTGACAGGTCCAATATTTTATCAAGAGTTATCAACCAAAAATGAATAATGTGAATATTAGAAGGTGAATTGAGTCATATATGAGTGCCAGATTGTTAGAGAATCAGCGTGATTAGTCCTTGATTTCCTGATATAATGTCTCAAAACCGTCAATATGTCAGAGATATACTGATGGCATACCGATTGACAAGAGAGGATCGAATAAGTTTATAGAATAAAAAAAACACTAAGATGGCAACTGGAACTATCAATGTACAATCGGAAAATATATTCCCAATTATCAAGAAGTTCTTGTACTCAGATCACGAGATCTTTCTACGGGAGCTGATTTCTAATGCCACAGATGCAACGCAGAGAGTGAAAGCGCTGTCGTCTATGGGAAAAGTTAAGGATGAATTGGGTGACCTGCAGATAGAGGTGGTAGTCAACAAGGAGTCAAAGACGCTGCATATCATCGATAAGGGTATTGGAATGGATGAGACAGAGATTGAAAAGTACATCAATGAGATTGCGTTCTCAGGAGCAGAGGAATTTGTCAACAAGTACAAGGATAAGACGGATGGCGCGAATATGATTGGACACTTTGGTTTGGGATTCTACTCTTCCTTTATGGTTGCCGAAAAAGTTGAGATCATCACCAAGTCATATAAGAAAACAGCTAAAGCGGTAAGATGGGAGTGTGATGGTAGCCCGAAGTACACAATCAAGCCTGGTGATCGAAAAGAACGAGGTACAGAAGTTATTCTGCATATTGCTGAGGATTCAGTTGAGTTTCTCGAGGAGAACAAGATATCTGAATTGCTTACTAAATACTGTAAGTTTTTACCAGTCGAGATTAAATTTGGTACTAAAACTGATAATGTTCCAGACGGCAAGGACAAGGATGGAAATGAGAAGACAAAAGAAGTTGTATCTGACAATATCGTCAATAATGTGGCGCCTGCATGGAAGAAACAACCCGCAAAGCTAAAGGATGAGGATTACCAGAACTTTTACCGGGAGCTCTATCCTTACTCATTTGAGGAGCCCTTGTTTCATATTCACCTGAACGTTGACTATCCTTTCAATCTTACCGGAATTCTGTACTTCCCCAGATTGAAAAATAAGGTTGAGATTCAAAAAGATAAGATTCAGCTGTATTGCAATCAGGTATTTGTAACTGATTCTGTTGAAGGAATTGTCCCGGAGTTTTTAACGCTCTTACACGGCGTTATTGATTCTCCAGACATTCCTCTTAACATCTCCCGTTCTTACCTTCAAAGTGACGCCAGGGTAAAACAGATTGCCAGTCACATATCCAAGAAGGTAGCGGATAAGTTAGAAAAGCTCTTTAAAAAGGACAGGAAGGACTTTGAAGGAAAATGGGACGATATCAAGATCTTTATTGAATACGGAATGCTGGCTGAAGATAAATTCTATGACAAGGGCACGAAGTTCTGTCTGTTTAAGAATACGGATAATGAATTCTTCACCATGGAGGAGTACGAGAAGAAGATTAAGAAGACTCAAATGGACAAGAACAAGAAATTGGTCTATCTATACGCCAACAATGCCGAAGAGCAGCACAGCTATATTCATGCTGCCAGGGAGCGGGGTTATGATGTACTCTTGATGGATTCAGCATTAAGCGCTCACTTTGTAGGACGACTTGAGCAGAAAATGACGGATGCGTCTTTTGTTCGTGTTGATGCTGATACTATTGATCAGCTTATTGACAAGGATGAGGAGCAAACTTCTAAGCTTACTGAAAAGGATCAGGATAAGCTAAAGCCTGTAATTGAAGGGATTGTTCCCAAGGAGAAGTTTTCCGTAGTGTTTAAGAGTATGAGTGAGAAGGATCAACCAATGTCTGTTACCGAGCCGGAATTTGCCAGAAGGATGAAAGACATGAATGAGATCGGTGGCGGCGGAATGATGGGAATGGGCTCTATGCCCGATATGTTTACCCTGGTCGTTAATTCCAATCATCCATTGATAGGTAAGATTCTAAAGGAGAAAGACAAGAAGAAGCAGAAGACTCTTGCAAAGCAAGCAGCCGACCTAGCTCTATTGTCAAAGAACATGCTGAAAGGGGAGGAGCTGACCAAATTTGTTCAGCGGAGCATTAAGAACTTATAACAGTTCATTGGCGAGATTGGCCAACTTTGATCTCTCGCCTTTTTCCAGGGTAACGTGAGCAAAGAGTTTATTTCCACGCAACCGATCTATTATATAGGTAAGTCCGTTACTGTGCTCATCCAGGTAAGGAGAGTCTATTTGATGTACATCTCCCGTGAATATGATCTTTGTGCCTTCTCCCGCACGCGTGATGATGGTCTTAACTTCATGAGGCGTTAGGTTCTGTGCTTCATCCACAATGAATATAATATTTGATAGGCTCCTTCCCCTTATATAAGTGAGGGGGCTAATAACGATTTTATTATTCTTCTGCATTTCCAGGATAGCTCTGTGCCTCCTGTCTTTATCACTAAATTGATTCTTGATGAAATTCAGGTTGTCCCACAACGGTTCCATATAAGGATCAATTTTATCCTTTATGTCTCCCGGAAGATACCCAATATCTTTGTTGCTCAATGGCACAATGGGCCTGGCAAGAATGATTTGCCTATACCTTTTACGCTGCTCAATGGCACCTGCCAAAGCCAAGAGGGTCTTTCCAGTTCCTGCGACTCCCTGGAGAGTGGCTAGCCCAATATCAGGATTCAGGATAGCGTGAAGCGCAAATGTTTGCTCCGCATTGCGAGGTTTAATACCGTAGCAGTCTTGCTTTTCTACTTTTACGTACTGCTCGCTCTCCGGGTTATAGAATGCGAGGGAGGATGTTTTACCGTTCTTGAGAATATAAAAGTGGTTGTCTATCATGTACTCTTTATCCAATTTGTTGTTCTCAATGAATCCTTTCTTGGTAATCTCCCTTACCACATCAGCTGAAATATTATCTATTTGACCTTTTCCTAAATAAAGATCGTTCAGGTCTGTGACTTTACCCGTCTCATAATCCTCAGCGTTGATGTCAAGCGCCTTCGCCTTAATCCTCAAATTAATATCCTTTGTTACCAGTATAACCTCTGAATGTTTTCCCTCTTCTTGCAAAGTGAGGGCCGCATTTAAGATCTTGTGATCCGCTTTCCGATCGTCAAATGTCTTCTCGGCATCAACCTTTAAGTTGTTCCTGCTGGTGAGAACAATCTTGAATTTACCTTGGGTCTTTCCATTCATAGGAACCCAGTCTTTCAGGGTATGATTCTTGGAGAGCTTATCAATTTGCCGGATAAACTCACGGGCTTCGAAATTCTTGTTCTCGTTGCCCTTCTTGAAATTATCCAACTCTTCTAATACCGTGATCGGAATAGCTATATCGTGCTCCTGAAAATTGTTAATGGAATTGTGGTCGTGGAGAATAACGGAGGTGTCAAATACATAGACCCTCTCTCCAGTATTAGACTTACCCATACAGAAAGAATGATTAATTACAGATGTTATGCAAAATTAAGCCGAGCAAACTCAATATTTCATAAGTATTTTTAAAAGTAATTAACCACCGGGTATTGATAAATAATTCCTCATTAGAAACTTTTTATGCTTATGCTACGGGCCTTGGTCGATAAGCACAGTAATTCGGACTAATGTAAGTGGTTGATCAATAGGTCGATACGGGGTTGTTAACATTGTTAATAAAACATGTTGATACAATGTTAATAAGAACAACCAAAAAAGTTTGGTCACTTTCCAAAGTGGGCGTACGTTTGTTTCATCAAGTGAGGGATAAAAGACATCACGACGAAAAACAAGGTAGCTTGCTGCCGCGCAATTTGAAGTGAAGGAGTCCCGAAACTGTAGTCGCTAGGAGCGAATTCTGAAAGAGTCACGGTCTCCTCGTCTGCGCAAAGCTTCGGCAGAGCAACGGCAAGAAGACACCCTTCGGGGGAAGTGATTTGAAATCGGTCCCGCTTGCGGGAAAGGCAAAAGGAATAACTTCTAATAGGTATTGGGTCCGAAAGGATCAGTACTGAGGTTGTAGTTTCTAAATAGAAGAATCGCCTGAAAGGGCCGACTCGGTTTACCGGGAAGAAACTGGAAGAGATTCATCTACAATACTGGGGGAGGTCCTCGGAAGTTTAGCTTGCTAAATGGAAGAAGAGTTTCACCAAACGGTGAGCCAGTTTAAGGCTTGACTTGTTCCGCAAGGAACCCCTTCGGGGAAAGAGACAAATCTTAAGCAAACTTAACGAAGGGGAATCACATCTTTAGAAACCGCGAACGAAAGGGAACGGCAACGAGAGAGAAGTCATAATAACAGTAACTTGGCATTGCAGTGCAAGCTGTGGTGGAAACGGGAATCGCTTCGCAAGAAATGGTTCCCGTTTCTTGTTTTTAGGCCGCTCACTTCCTACCTTCCCATCATGACAAGGCCTGTTCATGTTTATTTAATATCGCTTTCACTTACACTAACCATATTTCTGCTGTTTGCCTATTCGGCCAGCCAGGCCCAACTTCCATGTAAAACGATTTCGGAGGCAATGTACACCGGGCAGCTAGAGCAGCTAAAGACTGAGTTTGGTAAGAATAAATCGTTGCAAGAGGATTTTGAACTGGCACTGCTCATTTCTCTTTCTAAATATCCCGAGCTGAAGGAACTCAGGATAGAGGTTGTATATGGCAAGATCAAGACTACCATGGCGGCACGTCCAAAGTTAGGGTCTGTTTTCAGGCGCAAGGCAAAACGCCGTTATAAGGTGGTGATCAACTCAAAGGAGGAAAAGCTACAGAAAGCAGCCTTAAAAAATGTACCATTCAATGCACAAGTTGGTGTTCTGGCGCATGAGTTTGCCCATATACGCTTGTATAACACCAAGAATTTGTTTGGATTAATTGGAGTAGGTATCAGCTACTCTGTTTCAAAACGATTTCGCGAAAAGTTTGAAAAGGAAAATGACAGGGAAACCATCTCGCGCGGGTTTGGATGGCAGGTATATCATTTTACTTCATATATTCTCAATGAAGCAGGGGTGTCTGAGAAATACAAGAAGTACAAGGAGCGAATTTACTATACACCAGATGAACTTGAGGAGATTATAAATGCTGACTAGTTGATTGGAATTGTGTTCAGCAATTTTAAGTCATTGATGTTCTGCTAGTCGTACTGGTACAATCCATCATTGCTTTTGTTAAATTTGTTTTATCAGCCTGCAGCTCATGTTCTATCTCAAGCCTTTATTTTTATCAGTTATTGGTTCCGTTATTGGTATTACTGCCTATTGCCAGGCCTTACAGTGGTCCTCTTTTGTTGATTCCATAACCACCTTTTCTTCTCCGCGTCCAGTACAGCTTACGAGTGATTCAGTATTGGATTTTGTTATTGGCGGAGGATTGGACAGCACTATTAGCAATTATGGCATAATGGCATTTGACGGTGCTAATGGGAATATGTTGTGGAATGTTCAAACCAGGGACGAGATATTTGCAAGCGCTGTGTTCAATGACATTACAGGAGATGCCGTTCCCGATGTATATATAGGGGGGAGGAGTGCAGAGTTGCGTGCCATCAATGGTGCTGATGGAACGGTAATTTGGGAATTCTTTCCTGAGGGAGATACCATTGACCCTGCCGATAGTGGGTGGTATAACTTCTACTCAGCACAAGTTATTCCCGATCAGAACACCGATGGAACAAAGGACCTGTTGGTCGCCAATGGCGGTGACCACAGCATCCCCTCTTGGGACACTGTCAGGCCTCCGGGACATATTATGATTTTGGATGGTCTAACTGGAGCTATCCTGGCCAAAGCCGTTGTGCCAGATAGCCAGGAAACGTATTGTTCGCCTCTGTTGGTTGATCTAAAAAACAACGGTAACTATAATGTCATTTTTGGAACAGGGGGAGAAACGGCGCGTGGATCCATGTGGACCGTCCCGTTAAGCAGCTTACTCGCAAATGATCTGTCGGCAGCAATAGCCATTGCTACTGACAATGGCCGAGGGTTCATCGCTCCTCCAGCTGTGGCCGATCTGGATGGCGATTTAACCCTTGATATTATCATACAGGGATTTAATGGAATCATCTACGCTGTAAACGGAAGTACCAATCTGCCCATGTGGACGGTGACAAT
>DTRI01000419.1 GCA_012966015.1 Flavobacteriales bacterium
GGCAATTTTTGATCAATAAAATACCCCGCCGCACCAATTAGTATCATTTTATCAATGCGCTTCGGATATAATGCTGTAAACTCCCAGGCCAGCCACCCGCCAAGAGAACTTCCCGCAATGTGACACTTGTGGACGTCTAAATTGTCCAAAAACTTTGTCAGAAAGCCCATATAAGAGTTAACCGTATACTTCCCATTTCTACTCGGCCCGGTAAGGCCAAAGCCAGGTAAATCCAGTCTAATCACCCTGTACTTCTTTTTTAAGGAGTTGGTCCACCTGTCAAAAGTATGCAAAGAGGCAAAAGTTCCGTGAAGCAATAAGATCACCTGCCCCTCACCTTCGTCCCGATAATGTACCATCATCCGATTCATTTGCATGAATCTGGATTGCTTGTTTGTGTACTTGTCTATAGTAGGCATGCAGAATAAAATTGGAGAATATAGACTACTTTTGCAACCATAAAGGCAAAATGTTTTTAACACCTTTTCAAAAAAGAGACACACGTAACGTTTCAGAGGCTGAATTACAGCAATTAGTCGATGAGAACAGAAAGATCTATTCGGAGTTTTTTGATCCCGACTACCTAAACAGCATCATCCACAATATTTGCAAGTTCTTCGATAAGCACTACTTCCGTGTAAGGTTCATCGGATTTGATGAACGCCTTGAACGCAACAATCCTGAAAGGCCACTGATTTACGCCAGCAACCATTCCGGGATGGCATTTCCATGGGATGCGATGATGTTTGGAGCAGGATTTCTTCGTATGAATGACTTTGATATGAAAAAATCGGTTAGGGGCCTGGCAGCACCTATGCTTTCTCAAACCAAACTGATGCAGCCTTACCTCATTGACGACCTCTGGAAGCGCAGTGGCGGAGTTGATGCCACCACACTCAATTTTGAAACGATGATGTCTTATCAGGGTTCAGATCTTTTAATTTATCCTGAAGGCGTACCTGGAATTGGTAAGGGCTTTAACAAGAAATACAAACTACAGCGGTTCTCGACCTCCTTTATCAGGATGTCCATAAAGTACAAAACAGATGTTATTCCCGTGTCCACTGTCAATGCTGAATACATCAACCCATTCAGCTATAACCTTGAGTTTATCAGCAAGGCAGTAAATAAGGTGGGGATGCCTTTCTTGCCCCTGGGTTTATCGCTCTTATTGGTCCCTTTGCAACCGTGGTCCTTCTATATGGCTTTCCCAGCCAATCTTACCTATGTTCGCGGTGCACGAATAAAACCTTATGAAATGGTGGACAAGCCGTTTGAACAGCTGACCAGGGAGGACTTGAATGAGGTTGCGGAGAAAGTCAAAGATAAAATGCAACAGGAGTTGGATGCAGCCGTAGAGAAATATGGCAAACGGCCGTATAATTGGGGGGAGTTCTTCAAGAATACACTTTCAAACCCATCAAAATGGCCTTATATCTTTCCCTGGGGCTGGCCGCTGATGTTTCTTGAACACGAACGACAGTGGAAAAAAGGGAATGGCAAACCGCTCAAGATGCAGTTCGGTTGTTTCTCCTGGATCGGGTGGCTGTTTAAAAACCCGAGAGCAATATGGTTCTTCATTCCAATCATCGGTTGGATTCCAATTGTATTGCGGTCTATGCGAAACTAACTGTGGAAGAATGTATTGGTCTCTCTCAAAACCATACAAGAATTTCCAGGCAGTCTGACAGAATTACAGCAACTTTCCTGCAAATTGTGCCATAATTGCCGGAGTTTGACAAAAAAACCAAAGATATTGCCTTGGCACGGGATTGGTATTATGCACGCATAACAATAAAAAGTATTTTTAACCGCCTGTTATCAGGCACAAATAATTAAAATCATGGAAAATCCACTAAAGCAATTTCTGTATGCAGGAATAGGCCTTGCAGCATTAACTACTGAAAAAGTTCAATCTACGTTGGACGAATTGGTAGAAAAAGGTAAGATCTCAGATTCTGAAGCTAAAAAAGTAGCTGAAGATGTGATCGCTAACCTTAACGGTAAAAGAGAAGACTTCGAAGACAAGTTAAGCGGCGTTATTAAGAACGTAGCTGAAAAACTCGACTACGTTAAGAGAGAAGATTACGAGAACTTGCAGAAGCGAGTTAAGGACCTGGAAAGCGAATTGGCGAAGAGCAAGACTAAGAAGACTGCTACTGCTAAGTAACCTTTTAGGTAAAAATCATGTACAAAAGCCGGGTTTTGGATATATCCATACCCGGTTTTTGGTATATGTCTATCAGGACCAAATGGGTTTTGGCATGAATAATAGCCTAAATTGTTCCTGGTATGTTATTGCTTATGACTGAATGATACTTGACAAAACCATAAAAAACATTAGAAGAATCCGAGATGTTATCCAGATACTGGGTAAATACGGATTTGAAGATGTTGTGGCACATACTGCTCTCCTTAAGCTAATACCTAAAGGTAAGCGTGTATCCTGGCAAAGACAGGACAAGCCCGTGCTTGAATACTCCCGCTGGGAACGTATTCGAATGTGCTTTGAAGAGCTTGGAGCTACTTTTATTAAGCTGGCGCAGGTGCTCAGCGACCGTCCCGACCTGCTTCCTGAACCGTTAATTAAAGAATTCCAAAAACTACAGGCTGATGTTCTGCCCTTTGAATATGAAAAGGCAGTAGAGATAATTGAAGAGGAAACGGGTAAGAGATTAGAAGATACATTCGAGAGCTTTGAGCAAACGACCATAGGGTCTGCCTCAATAGGTCAGGTCTACCGAGCCAAACTCAAAACGGGTGAAGAAGTGGTGGTGAAGGTGCAGCGACCAGGTGTGCAGGAGCTGGTGGCGACAGATCTTCGAATTCTAACAGAAGTAGCCAAAAGAGGTGAAGCATATTTCGAGAAACATGGGGTAATCAATGTTTTAGATGTTGTGGAAACATTTAGAAAAACCATGGAGAAGGAATTGGATTATAATCATGAAGCAAGAAATATAGAGCAATTCCGATTGTATTATAAAAAGGACAAGACGTTCTACGTACCAAAAGCCTACAAGGAGCATACGTCAGAGAAAGTAATGGTCATCGAATATGCGGAAGGTTGTAAGATTACCAATACCAGGCAGCTCATAGAATGGAAGATTGATCCGGCAAAACTCGCCGAAAGAGGAATGCACATTTACCTTAGCCAGATATTTGAGCACGGATTCTTCCATGCAGACCCCCACCCCGGTAATATCATAATCCGGAAAGATGGTGTAATCTGCCTGATAGACTTTGGTATGGTTGGCAAGCTGGTAAAACGCGACAAATACGCCATAGCAGGCATATTCATTGGCATGGCCCAGCAAAATGCTGAGAAGATGGCCAACAACCTGATAAAGTTATCTTACCAACACGATATTCAAGACCGGAGGATATTTGAAAATGATGTAAATGAGATCATTGAAGACTTTGCTACGCTCGATGTGAGCGAAGGCAGTATGGCCGATCTGGTCCCAAGATTGCAAAAACTGGTGTACGATTATAAAATGAGGCTGCCTGGCAGTATTTTTCTCATTCTAAGGGCGCTGGCCATATTGGAAGGCATTGGCAAACAGATATCTCCTGATATGAACATCTACGATCAGCTGAAGCCGTATGGTATTAAGATCTTAAAGGAACAATACTCCGTTGAGAACATTGCGGATGAGATATTTCATCGCATGACCCAGATGAACTCCTTCATACGCACTTTCCCTTATGAAATAAATGAGATTCTCAAGAATGTCCGTGAAGGAAAACTGAAGATAGAAGTTGAAGATTGGGAGACAAAGAAACTCACAAAAAAAATTGACCAGTCAGCCAATCGGTTGGTACTCTCTTTTTTAATCTCTTCTTTGATGATCGCATCAGCAATTGTAATGAATGCGGCTCAAAGGCACGACGGGGATATCCCTACGTTAAGTGTTATTGGATTCTCAGCCGCCGCGGTGCTTAGCTTCCTCTTGCTGAGATCTACCATGAAAAAAGACAGGGACTGAATCAGCAACTTTGCTGCTGCCCCCTCCCTAACATCGACATTTTGGTTGGTTAATTCAGGTCCCAAATACAATAATGAGCACCTGTACAACCCCAACTATAAAACCCACAATTGCCCCCACCCACTCGATAAAGGCAAATTCGGTTGCAAGGATTCCTTGGATGAGTTTTTCTATTTCACTGGTAGAAAAATTCGAAACACGTTCTTTGATGAACTGCTCTATATCCAATGAACTTTCCAAATTCGTGAATGCTTGTTGCATAACCTGGGGCCCCATCGTCTCCATTTCTTCCATCATTGCCTTCTTAATCTTATCCCTTGATTTATCCCCAACAAAAAAGGCCAGCATAGGATATTTCTCAGGAAACGTATTAGCCAAATAAAATCCTACTTTCTCATCTATCGTTTTATTGATCTGAGATACATTATCCGGTTGATTAAGGATTTCTTCAATATCCTTCATCGATAGCAGATCATCTGCTACCAGTTTGCCTATCCTTTCAGCAAGAACCTCTTTTTTCTTGGGAAAGATCCCTTGAATTGTAAAAAACAGGATCTTCACCGGTTCCCGAGGGTGAAACAACATTTTTACTGCCAGGAAATTAGTGAACCAGCCGATTATAGCAGCCACAAAGGGTAGCGTATATATGAGATAATTTCCAGCCACAGGCCGAAGATAAATACATTCCAACTTTTTTCAGTCTGTTAGGCTCAATTTTTCCTTTTTCCCGATTATTTTTAAGAAATTTGCAGGTCTAATCAAAATCACCAGAAAATGCTGATACCTAGTCTCGTATTAAAGCAACTCTATACCAACGGAAGCCTGACCAATCTGGAATCTGGCGTAAAATTTAGTTTGAAAAACAGGTTGAAAGATTCCACGCTGACAGAATTGAGATACGTGAAGGTAGCAGGTAAGGATGTTCCCCTCTCTAGAATAAAACTTGACTTAGGTGATGGGAACATTATAGATGCAACTTCGATCTCAAAAGAGAACTCTATACCATTCCCACTTAGAAAAACACTTGATATACTGGCAGATACCGACCGCCTTCCAGTTGGAAAGCACGAGATCGAGATTGCCTTCAACGCTTCCTCTTTTGGAAAGCTAAAAATTAAAGTTGATGACTCTATTGTAGACGAAAAGCAAAAAGTAATACGCATCCCAAGGTCAGAGGAAGATGATTATTCTGAAGCTATTATTAAAGAGCGGCAAGATTATATAGCTAAAGAAACAAAGACAGAACTAAAACACATCAGGAATTATTCTTTTGATGCGGAGATTTTGCAGGGTAATATTGAGAATTTCACCGGAGTGGCGCAAATACCAATTGGCTTTGCCGGGCCGATCACAATCAACGGTGAACATGCCAAGGGAGATTTTCTGGTTCCGCTCGCGACAACAGAAGGCACCCTTGTGGCCTCCTATAACAGAGGGATAAAGGTCTTGAACTTATCAGGAGGAGCCACCTGTTCCGTTGTCGGTGACGCAATGCAACGTGCACCCGTGTTTGAATTTAGCAATGCGAGAGAATGCAGGGATTTTATTTACTGGATTAATGACAATCTTGATAAAATTCGTGAGGAAGCAGAGCAAACATCAAGTATTGCCAAACTTCAATACATAGATCCATTTCTATCTAACAAATTTGCCTTCCTGAGATTTAACTATTTTACAGGAGATGCAGCCGGTCAGAACATGGTGGGGAAAGCCACTTTCAGGGCGTGCAGCTGGATCCTGGACAACTATAAGGGAGTGAAGCACTTTTACCTGGAATCAAATTTTGCAACAGATAAAAAGGCATCTCAGATCAACATCATGCGTACCCGAGGTAAGAGAGTCGTTGCAGAAGCGGTCTTGAAAAGAGACGTACTGCTACAGCATATGCGTGTCGAACCGGAGAGTTTGTACCACCATTCCAATATTTCAGACATAGGCTCATTTATGTCCGGGGCAAATAACAATGGGGCACATTCACCAAATGCTATTACGGCTATGTTCATAGCCACCGGCCAGGATGTCGCCAACGTATCAGAATCATCGGCTGGTATAGTATATACGGAAATGACTCCGGAAGGTGATTTATATATCTCCATCACCATTCCTTCGCTTATTGTTGCTACGCACGGTGGAGGTACGGGTTTAGCGACACAGCAAGAGTGTCTCAAGCTAATGGGTTGCTACGGAAAAGGAACCGTTAAGAAACTTGCGGAGATCGTTGCCGGAGTCGTGCTTGCGGGAGAAGTTTCACTGGCATCTGCTATCTCATCCTCTGACTGGGTCTCAAGCCACGAACAATTTGGTCGGAATCGCTAATGTTTGAGTAATAA
>DTRI01000420.1:0-551 GCA_012966015.1 Flavobacteriales bacterium
TGGCCACATTGGTATCATAGGTTATATCAAGCAAAAGGGAATTCTGGAAGTCAATACTGCAATTCAGGCCCGTCCAGGTTCCGGCATAACCAGGGCCCCAATCATAATCGCAGGCACCACTGCTCTGATTGGCAGAGGGGTTATAGTTGAATGCAGCAGGATCCATGCATCCAACAATAATGCATGAACCATCGTCCTGATTCGCAAAGTAGTTATAGTTGATCGCTTCCGGATTCGTACAGCCCCTGAAAATACAGGTGCCGTCGTCCATATTGGCTGTGGGGTCATAATTGTCCGCCTTGGGATTGGTACACCCAAGTTTCCCGGTAACATCGTAGTTGCACGAACCGTCATTTTGGGTAGCATGGGGGTTGAAGTTGGTTGCTTTCAAATCCATGCACCCCTCAATATCCTTACGGCAGCCGTAGCATACATAAGTCAAAATCACCAGCACCAGTATAGATCTCATCAGGCCCCTCATCTGATCCAAATATACAAAACACAGAAGTTCTAACGATTGTTTACTTTTATTACATGATTCGGCCTTTGTA
>DTRI01000420.1:586-6287 GCA_012966015.1 Flavobacteriales bacterium
GCGTGATCGATGAGAAGATTGAATTCAGTGAAACGAAATTTGAATACACGGATCAGGTTTCAATGGTGTATGAGGTGCCGATTACGATAGGAATAGATATTCCGTGGTTTCCTATAACTATTGGAAGCAATAGCAGCAACGGGGTAGATGATCCTTTGATAAACTCAATAAAGGACATCAGTTTAAAGAATATGGAGATTGCTATTGCCGATCCGGTTGGAGAGACCTTTTACTTTCTGAAGGACCTGGTAATTTACATATCCAAAGACTCGTTGCCGGAATTAGAGCTGGCCCATCATTACAATGTATCTGATAACGTTGGGAATATACTCTATATGCAACCAAGTAATGCTGGCATACTTGATGAATATGTTAAATCCGGTGATTATAATCTTAGACTGCAAATCACTACCAGCAATATCCTACCGACATCATTTAGCACCCTTACTTTTGTTGCTGACCTGAACTTCAATGTTACGCTGATAAACGAACAGTGAGTACTCCGTCCAGGGAGAAATATTGAGCTTAATTGCGGATCAGTCTCGCGTAACCCTGAGAATCATCTCTACTTCCCCAATATTGTAAAACTTCACGATGTTCTGCTCAGCATACATGATCATCTCCGTCCTGCTTTGCTCTTCCAATTCAAAAACCCCCTTTACGTAATTGTCTAATTCAATGTAGATGTGGTGTTTATCTATAAGAGCCCAGGTACCTTCCACCGCGTAATTTAGATTGTCATCAATATAGTATTGGCCCGTACACCTATCCTCGTCTCCGAAATAAACCACATACCTGGAGTTGTCGGTATGGTAATCCGGAAGGATAGTATACATCATATTGGTCTTCCCGCCATCCAGCTCCACACTATTGACCACCCACTCTCCTTTCATGATGAAGATCTCCTTCACCTTGTAACACGAGGTACATGTACATATGACAATTAATAATAACAGTGCTGTCCGCTTAACGAATGTCATAGTAGATCTTAAATTGCGTTGTTCCATCGCTCGACATCGAAGTAACATAACTTCCATTGTTGGAAAAGACCGGATTAAAGCTGCCACCCGCCATGAAGTCGTAGGTCTCCAGCAACGGGACCATGTCATCATTGCTGAGATCCCAATACCAGGTTTCATTGGTCAACTGAAACTGCTCGGTAGCAGTGAACCCATATGCGCTATCCGGATCTGCGTCAAGCTGCGTGTTAGAGGCATATTTCACCGTGTTCAAATTATCAAGCCCAACTCTAACTACGAGATCAGCCTCAGAGAACAATGGGTTGAGATCGTCCCAGGACTTGTCTTCGTGATACGTGATCTCAAACTCGGTTACATACAGGAATTTACAGGAGTTATCCTGCCAGTCAACACTGCCATCGTAGTTTGCAGCATTTACATCAAGGCATCCAAAGGTGTCCGGTTCTTCGTCCTTCTTGCATGAAGACAGAACGATCGCAACCGCGGCTGCCAGGTATATCAATTTAAGCCATGTATTCATCAGTAACTTGCTGCACTGGTTTTGTTCGATTTGAAAGCATAGCCAACGCTTATTCCTCCCCAGTGTTCATATCTGCCAAAGGGCTCATCATTATAAAAGAAGGGGGTGTAGCTAACCCTGAATATCAACCCACCCTCTGTTTCTTGATACCGGTACCCAACGACATAGTTTCCCAAAAGCTCTGTCTTGCGCTTAAAGCCCCTGTCTTCTGCATCCACAACACTTCTTATTGAATAGCTGATCAGGTTGAATCCAATCCCAATTTCTATGTTATGTGCTTCAAAAGCATATAACGCGATAGCCGAAACAGGCATATAGATATCCATGCCACTGCCCTCATACCCTTCTTTGAACATGCCAATTCCAAGACGCCCTCCAACGCGGATCTTGTCCAGCTCAATCATTATGTAATCAGCATTCAGGGAATAAATACCCGCCGAGCCTGCAAGTTCCAAATATGTGGAAAGTTTGGATTGGGCATGGCTGAGATGAGCAGCTCCAATGAAAACCGCTGCTAACAAAAACAATTTCAATCTCCCGGCCACACCAATTATTTTGTTTAGCATTACTTCAAAATCAACCCTGGAAGCACAATGTCTACGGATTGCATGCATCAAAAATATGAAAACCAGCGTACTCAGGCTAATGTAAGAAGGAAGCGTCTATCAAATTCCGATATCTCCGAGAGCCTGGCGGTTCATTACCAGGCCTTTTGGCATGCGCGGTCTGGGTGTTATCTGACAAAAGGCTATGAAGGAGAGTAGCATCAGTATTCTAATTTTTCAATCTTCTTTTTTCTTCGAAAAGAAAGTCAGCGGGACCAACAACAACAAGAAAAAATATGTCTTGGTTACAAGTCCGATCGCTGTTATAATCAATCCAATACCGATTAACCACCAGTAATTAAGTCTCATACCCTAAAATAAGAAATCCCCATCCACGGACTCAGATAGGAGTAAATTATAGGCCTACTTCAGAACAGGATAGGATGATGTTTGGGGATCAGTAGGTTTCGTCTTTAACAAGCTTACTTGATTCATCCCATAATTTTTCAGATATAAGTTCTCCATCATTATATTTCAATTCCCAACGTAATTGACCGCTTTCATAATAATGTTTATCAACCCCTGTTCCATTAACAAACTCAGTTTCATACATTATTCTACCATCTTCATACCACGATCTGTATAATCCTTCTCGTTTCCCGTCTTTGTAATTGTCTTCACAAAGTAATCGGCCGTTGTCATACCAACTTCTAAATAATCCAGCTTCTTTTCCGTCTCTGTACAAAACCTCTGTCCATAATTGACCGTTTTCATGCCACGATCTGTGTAATCCATGCTTTTGTCCGTCTTTGAAATTTCGTTCAGACGATAATTGACCGTTTTCATACCATTTGCTTTGTAAATCTTCTTTTTTTCCTTTTTTGTAATTCCATTCATGTATTAATTGACCGTTTTCACGCCATGTTCTCAATAATCCATCTTCTTTCCCGTCTATGAAATTTACTTCCCACTTCAATTGACCGTTTTCATACCACCATCTATATAATCCATCTTCTTTCCCGTCTATCCAATTTCCTTCCTCACTTAATTGACCGTTTTCATAAGTTGAATACCTAACCCCCTTCACAGGTTTCATGTCAATCTTCAGATACGTAATTCCACCTTTTGTGACTACCTCCTCTTTAGAATACCTGTTTTCTGAGTTGTTGTTCATCGCGCATGTGGTTGGGCTACTCAAATATATTAAAAATAGAGGCTAACTCCCAGCCTGTTAGTTTCACAGAACCAAGCACCCTGTCTTAGTACCTCCATGAAGCTCAAAAGACTAACTTACCTCTAAAATGATGCCTGTTTACATTCATTCACCCCCTACTTCCACCAATTTGATCTAAAACCGCACCCCCATCACCAGTATGTCATCCACCTGCTCGGTGTCTCCTTTCCATTCTGCCATGGTGGTTTCTAAGATGGTTTTCTGCTCGTTCATGGTTTTGTCCTGTATGGATAGCAAGAGCTTCTTGAAGTTCCGCATCATGAATTTCTTATCCTTTGGTCCGCCAAACTGGTCGGAATAGCCGTCAGAAAAAAGGTACACTGTGTCACCCTTTTCAAGCTGTAACTCATGGTGGGTAAAGGCCTTTTGCTGTTCTGTTTGAAAACCCACAGGCTGCTTGTCGGCCTTGGTCTCCAGGATTGCTCCGTTGCGTATGAGCAGCAAAGGGTTGTAGGCCAGGGCATACTCTAAATTGCCGTTTTGATTCCAGCTGCATAGCACTGCATCCATACCGTCTTTCTGAGACCCATCTTCTTCGGTTTGCTTTAATATGTTGATGATACCTTTTCTAACCTCAAAGAATATCTCGTTGGGCTTGGTGATGCCTTTCTCCACTACGGCCTCATCCAGGAGGGAAGAGCCTATCATGCTCATGAAGGCCCCTGGCACCCCGTGGCCCGTGCAGTCGCAGGCGGCGAAGTATACCTTGTCTTTGTGGTGCTGCAACCAGTAAAAATCCCCGCTCACAATGTCTTTGGGTTGAAAGAGGACAAATCCATCTGGTAAAACCTCCTTAAGGTCGTCAATGGTGGGCAGCAGGGACTGTTGTATGTTCTCTGCATAATTAATACTGTCAGTAATATCTTTTTTCTGCTCTTCCACCAATTCCTTCTGCTCTTCTATCATCTTTTTCTGTCTGCGGGTAACGCGCAAGCGGTTGAAGATAAACCCTCCAAAGAGCAGGGTAAGGGCCAGGCCTGCATATAGAAAGTATGCTTGCTGCTGTTGCCTGGCGTTCTCTGCCCTTTGTGTTGCCAGCTGTGCTCTTGTTAACTTGCTGGCCTCGGCATTATTGATACTGTCTGCTGCAGCTTTTATCTCATATTCGTATTTGTATTCCTGCTCTGCAAGCTTCCTGGTGGTTTCTGTATTTATCAGGCTGTCACGCATTTTAATGTAAAGCTCGTACGACTCCAGGGTTTGTTGATGATGCCCCATAGCTTTGTGGGCATCGTACAAGGCCTTGGCAGCATCTCTTGATTCTAAAGCAGCACCTGCTTCCTGTGCCAATTGCAATCCCTTTGAAGCGTTGGTAATGGCAAGGGAATACTTGCCCTGCTTTTGATATACCTGGGCCTTGGCAATTAATGAATTTGACAATCCCAACTTATCTCCGATAGTTTCAAATATTGTTAAGCCTCTTGCGATATAAGTATGGCCTTGAGAATAATTCCCCATCAATTGATACAAAATACCCATACTACCTAAAACATAAGCCGTATTCTGTATGTCGTTAATTTCTTCGGCAAGCTTTAAACCTCTGTCATAATAATCCATAGCCCCGGAGTAATCCCCCTGTTCTGTTTTCATAACACCCAGGTTAATAAGCACATGTAGAGCTTTATGTTTGTCGTCATTCTCCTGGAAAAATTCTAAGGAGGGGATGAGGTACTCTATAGCTTGAGAGTAGTTATCCATCATAACATAAATAGCACCTATATTTTGACGGACCATTGCTGCTGTTGGTTTATTTCCAACCTCTTCAAATATTTTCATGGCTCGTGAAAAATGGTCTAAACCATTGAGGTAATCTCCCTGGTACATTGAAATGGTTCCTATATTAAGAATACCCATTGCCATTGTATTTTCATATATAAACTTTCTTATCTCTGTTTTCGCTGAGTTCATTAAGTCTTCACCTAGTTGCAAAAAGCGAGAAAAATTGTCCATGGCTCCGGATAAATCACCCTGTAGCATGTAAATATGTCCTTTACAATTTATGGCCTTTGAGGTGGCATACTTATCCCCAAGCTCTTCGGCTATTTTCAAGCTGCGGGAGCAATGGTCATGTGCCTTGCCAAAATCACCCTGATACATATAACCGATACCTAAAATGAGTTTGGATCGTGCCATGCCCTTTTTATATGCAAGCTCCTCTGAAATTTCCAGGCTTTTACTTGCTAATTTGATCGCATTGGAGAAATCATGCTTTAATACAAAATAATTAGCTTGAGTATTAAGGCCGTCTGCCATGTATTTTGCAAGATCCTTTCCCTTGGCAAGTTCATATTGCAGCTGGCCAAGGGATAAAAGAGAGTCCCGATCTGTATGCAGCGTTACTTCAATCAATTCCTGAATGGCATTAAGCCGGTTGGTATCAGCTTGGGTTTTGTCATTCCATATACTCCAGAGAGAGTCGAGG
>DTRI01000421.1 GCA_012966015.1 Flavobacteriales bacterium
GAAAGTCTGGCAAGAGTAAGAGGCACGCAGATCAACAAGCAGTACGCCGAGGCCTTCGAAATGATCCGCTGGATATACTAAGAGTTATCACGCAAATCCAATTTAGCCACTAAGACACGAAGGCACAAAGTTTCTCTAAGCAGTAATAACTTGGTGTTTCTTAGAGCCTTAGAGCCTTTGTGGCATCTTATCTAAAGCTCTCCCTTCTATCTGATAAGTCAAGGGACTAGGAATAAGACTGTATAGGACTGAAGTTCTTGTCCTTTTTCACCGCGAATAATACCCCCTCCATTGTTTTGTCATTCTTCCAGAATTCCCGGAGGATATACATATGATTGATACTACACCACAGTAGCTGGTTGAATCTGTAGAATTTGGTTTTATAACCCTGCGTATTCAAGAACTCAGTTTTTACTTCCACATCTGACCTGCCATCAATCAATCCCATCTTCCCGGGCCGGCCTGCTATCATACTTATTTCCAGGTTCTCAGCCTCTTTCAAAATATTGCGCATCCCAATTAGGGTGTCGTATTCTGCTCCGTTATTGGTAATGTTCACAAATGAAATCTTCACAACATCAACGCTTGCTTTGGCCATCAAGCTGTCAAGCGTATCAAATTCAACTTCAACTCTTCTATCCGTCTGGATCATATCCGCGTCCGTGGGCACACAATCGAGAATATTTCCACCAGCCCTGTGACCCATGATCATTTCACCCTTTCCATATTTACTAAAAGTTGCACTTTGAATGAGTTTTACGTTTAGCTTGTGTTTTTCTGCAATGGCAGCAGCATCCGCAATATTCAGTGGATCTGGGTCAACACCAATGGTTAAACCAGTATTTCCGACCGCTTTCTGCATTAGAAACAAATCAGTCGTTAGGTTAGGAGAGCTCATTTCAAAACCCACCTGAATTACAGTATCGCCCTTTTTTACAAAGGGGAATTTTACTTTCCTATCAATGAAGTTCCTGATATTAACCAGCGTCTTGATCAACATTATTCAGAAATTTCTTTTAAACCTTCAATTTGATTCGCACTGACGGATCCTACTACGGCATCCTGCACAGCCCACTCGGTATTGTAAGGCACAATATCATAAATCCTCTTCTCAATATCAAAAATCACGAATGCTGTCCTGTTAGAATCAATTGCAAGAATAATATTTCCAAAGGTTATAGCATTTTGCACCCATTCCCGATCATTAAGCTCATCAGGCTTGCACGGTAATCCTCTCAGTGAATATTCCACTTCAGATGCGGCATCACTGAGTACAACCGACCCCGCACCAGTACTCGTTACCATGTAACCATCTTTATAGTTGCAGGCACCGTGAGGTTTTTGCAAGTCTTCAATTATCGGAGTTGGTTTGCCTGTGGGGATTTCTATTCTGTTTGCAGCTCCTAAATGAAAGAAGGTTGCTATGATTGAATCCTGATTTCTCACATCATAATCCACAGAGTTGATAAAAGCCGCTCTTTTGGCTGTTGGCAGCACATCTTTTAGTGGATCTTGAATAAAAAGATGATTTAATCCGGATTCTCGATATTGTATAGCTTCAGCTGCCTTTCTCGTGAGATACAGCTCTTCTCCCAATTCCGGATCCACTCCCTTATTGAAGCCATGTTCCCATGCAAACCACTCAAAACATGGTGATTTATCCAATAAATCGTACTCAAAGATGGCATCAAACCCAGATGAGGAGACCAACAACTTATTAGGATTGCCGGCGTGATATTTCACCGTGTGGATATAACTGAACCAATCGTTTTCTATGCTTTGTACTTCCGTGTCCCCGATTAAATAAACCTTATTCTCCGAGGAAATTGCCAACTGGCCGTGCTTCAGGTCAATCCCCCTGGGTTCCTTCAACGTGCAAAGCTTTTCCTCTACTGTAAGCTTTCCCCTATCAATCCTAATTCTCACCATACCACCAAGAGATACCTCTCTCCTTTCAACACTTCCCGTTCGTCCACTTAGATTGCTCAATGATGCTATATACCGCTTTCTGATGGCCTGAAGGTTAAAGCTTTTGATGGTCAGCAAAAGATCAATCGTGCCATAAAATGACGTATCTCTACGGAATTCTGCTATTTCAATTATCGATCTAACCATTTGCCAATTTATTCAATACCTCAGCCAGGTTAGCTGTTAAACTCTTCCTCGAAAATTTAGAGAGGTCAGCAGCATCTGAATTAACTTGTTGCGCATCAACATTCTTCCAGGCTTCATATGCACCCAACAACTGCCTCTTCAATTCATCCTTGTGGCTATAATCAATCATCCCAGATTTATTGGCTTCTGCCAACAACTGTGCTGCATCACCGTCAACTGGGCCAATAGCCAGTATTGCGCTGCGTGAAGCCAAATATTCAAATAGCTTGCCTGTAATGATCAGGTGGTTATTATCAGCTTCCGGAACAATAAATAACAACATGCCCGCCTTTTTCATCACTTCTACCGCCTCCCGGTGGGGAACAAACCGCTTTATGTCCAAATTGCCTCCCAATCCATATTTCTGAGTCAAATCGGCTTCGATGAATTTATCGATATTTCCTGTTAGCACCAATTTGAAATCAACTTTGAATGAAGCATTTTCAGCGAGCAGCTCAGAAATCGTTTCCCACAAGCCGCTGGCATTTTGATTGGGCTTTAAATTACCAATGTACTCAAGTGTAAACTTCTCTTGTTTCGTGGATTGACTCTCCACAAAGTCTTCCTCGTCAAATCCATTGTAGATCACGGATATGCCTTTACTTCTGTCTTCAAATTCCTTTTTCAAACCTGAACTAACCACTGTCACAAAATCTGCATTTTTAAGCACGGAGTCTTCCATGCTCTTGTCTTTTCGCTTGGTACTTTCTGTTCTTGGAAAGAATTTATTGTAAAATACGTTTGTCCAGGGATCTCTTAGATCAGCTAGCCAGGGTAGCCTGCACCTTCGTTTAAGATCAAGACCTATAAGATGTGTACTTTGAGGAGGCCCGGTGGTAATAATAACATCGGGATTGTGAGCTTTGATAAGCTTTATTGCTTCTGCTACCGCATACTTCCGCCATCCCTTTCTAGCATCAGGAACAAACCAGTTGGCACGTATATACAATGACAACCTCTGTATCAGGCGTTTGTCCTCTTTTATACCGATGAGAGAGACGGGAATTTCTTTTCCCTTTTCTCCTCTTAGGCGGTTGTATACCTGGAAGGGTTCAAATGTTTTGGTGCGAAATACGGGCAAATCTGACGGTAAATTTTCTCCCAGTGATTCATCAATAGAGGGATAACTACCTGATTTGACAGTTAGAATAAGCGGATCCCATCCAAATTCAGGTAGATATTTACAAAATTTCACGAAGCGCTGCACACCTGGTCCAGCAGCTGGAGGCCAATAATATGTAATAATAAGAACTTTCTTACGCGATGAAGCACTATCCAATTCACCTGCTGACGCCATACACCTTTAATTTTCCGGATTTTCCCCTACGGCGATAACTTGAGGAGTCATCTTTTTAAATTCCATAAACAAAACTCCGAAGAATAGGAGCAACAAAATACCAGAGCTAGCCAGTGATATTCCTTCCCCAAAGCTATACAAGTCAGGTTCAAACTTGAATTCAACTTTGTGCTCGCCAGGTGGAAGAACCATTGCCCGTAATATATAGTTGGCACGAAAATGATCTACTGGCTCTCCATCTATGTACGCGTTCCAGCCTTCCGGATAATATATCTCGCTAAAGACCGCTAGAGAAGCTGTTTGCGTCTTATAAGAATACACCAAATGATTGGGTTTATAATCATCCAATTCTATTTTCCCTTCAGACGTATCTCCTGGTGTAAAATCTGCTAAATGTGCTTCAAACCTCTTATCGATAACCGCACTTGTTTTTGTCTTAAGAATACCGAGGGCCTCCAATTCCTGATCCGCGTTATCGACCAATTGATACGCATCAACAAACCAGGCATTTCCCAGGGCTCTGGGATTCTGCTGCGCGACCAAACCCTGTTCACCAGGTGCGATTACGTATTTGACATTAAGCATATTCATCACCTCAGGGTTTCTTCTGCTCAGCTGAGCAGAAATAAATTCCTGGTATCTCTTCATTTTTGCTCCATGATAACCGCCAACTGATTTATGGTAGTAGGAAGTATTGGCATCATTGAATGTGCTCACGGACAAATTCATGACCCTGAAATTTGAATTAAAATTCAATGCTGTAAACTGTAAATCAACCATTTCAGCCTGTGAAAATTTTCTGCTTTTCACCTTACCACTTCTCTTTTCATCCATGGCCTTTTCCACCAGTTCTGCATACATATTGGCTGCATTCTCATTTTCATGCATTTCTGATTGCAATATGGCCATATCAGCTGTCGATGGAGAATAAGGCAATGGCTTCTCCCCTTTCTTCCGCTCAAAATTATCTGCTCCCAGATAACGCTTGTCAATGCCTCCCATATCCACCACGAACAGCAGCGCCATCCCCATAAACAATTGCGTAGTCTTCAACTTTTTCGTCAGAACCGCCCACAGAGCGCCACTGGTAATCACTATGAAAATGAGTGAACGAAGCGCATCGCTTCTCAACATACTCTCCCTGTCATCCTGCAGAGCACCAATCAATACCTCCGACCAACCGATCGATTTCAATTGAGCATCAGAAGCTGAAGAAAAGTCAAAGAACATTCCGGGAGCAACAATAAATACGAGTAACAATCCACCTACGACTCCAAAAGAATACTTCAACTTTTTCATCATTTCTTCCTTTTCACCTGAACGGGAAACAAACTCTTTAAGCGCCAAAATTGCCAGTAAGGGCATCGTTAGTCCTGCAATGACCAGTGTCATAGTAACCGTCCTGAATTTGTTGTACAATGGAACGTGATCCAGGAAAAAATCGGTAATAGGATTATGAACTACTCCATCCGCATTATAAGTGATTATATCCGGAAAGTTTTTCCCCCAAGCCAATACTATCGAGAGAATTGTTGCTGAGAGCAACCACCATTTTAGAGGTCCTTTGATAACAAAAAGCCCCAGGACAAAGAGAAAACAGACTATTCCGCCAACATATACCGGCCCCGATTGCATGGGCTGTGCACCCCAATATAAAGGGAGCTGTTTGATATAATTCGCCGCATTAGGCGCATTCATAGATCTCAGCTGCTTGTACGTTTCAGAATCCTTTCCCAATCCTCCTGCAGATGGACCACCGGAAAAATGTGGAATCAATAATGTGAAAGACTCCGCAACCCCATAACTCCACCCGGTCACATAATCCTTATCCAAACCTGAAGTTTTATTATCCTGGTCATTGGTAAGTTCAGATTTTCCTCTTGTAGAATGTTCACTGTACTCATCCGACAGTAGCAACTTGGTAGAGTTGGTTCCTGCTGCCAGAACTGCCGCTATGATAAGAACACCTGCGGCTTTAAGAAATTTCATATAAGTTTTTTCCCGTATAGACTCTATTCCATAAAACACACCATAAAGCACCAATACATAGAGCAGGTAGTATATAATCTGTAGGTGATTGGTCCTGATCATGATGGCCAGGAACATACCAGTAATAGCAGCTCCTAAAAGATACTTCCCCCTGAACGCAAGAATTACCCCTGCTAAGACAGGAGCCATCAATCCTATTGCCGTAGCTTTGGTACTGTGACCTGCACCAATAACAATCAACAAATACGAAGACAGTGCAAATGCTATCGACCCAGCGATCGCCAGCCAGGGATCGACGCGCATGGTTATCATTAATAGATAAAACCCCAATAATGCAATCAACAAATAGCTTGCAGGAGTCATTCCTAGATGTATAAACATGTATAGATGGCTGATTAGGTTAGCCGGGGTTTCCATGGAAACAAAATAAGCTGGCATGCCTCCAAAAGAACTATTGGTCCAAAGGGGTTCTTCCTCATATATAGCCCTGTAATCCTTGCACTCCTTAGAATTACCTGCATGTGTGAGCACATCATGCTGACTCAAGACCTTACCCTGCAACATTGGATAAAAGAACATGCTAGTAATCAGCACAAATACCAGGAGCGCTATTCCATGAGGAACCAACTTTTTAAAATCGATATTCTGCATGTTTGGGGATTAGTATTATTAACGTCGGAGATATGTGTTGAACAAATTCATTTAAACATCCTCAAAATCTATATACTCTCCCTCATCACCAGGAGTCTTCTTCTCCTTGTTCTTATTGGGCGCGTAATCAATCGTGATCTCACCCTCCTCCTTTTGAGTTTTATTTCCTGAATTCATATCACC